>JBDLVO010000081.1:0-7627 GCA_039804805.1 Pseudomonadota bacterium | reverse complement strand
TGAGATGTCCCGTACCTCATCTGAGAGCAGCGGCCGGAAGCCGCCGGGGCAGGATGCGGGTGCGTCAAACACCACGGCGGGGCCGATGCCATCCAGACCGGAAGCGGAGGTGCGGCTGATGGAGCAGATCGTTAGCCGCGAGAACATGATGACGGCCTACCATCGGGTGATGGCGAACAAGGGCGCGCCGGGCACCGACAAGATGTCCGTCGAGCAGTTGAAGCCTTTCCTGGTGGAGCATTGGCCACGCATCAAAGAAGAACTGCTGGCGGGTCGGTACCAACCGGCGCCGGTGCGCGGGGTGGAAATCCCCAAGCCCGGCGGCAAAGGGAAACGCCTCCTTGGTATCCCGACGGTTCTGGACCGGCTGATCCAGCAGGCGATCCATCAAGTTCTGACACCGATCTTCGATCCGGGCTTCTCCAAATCATCCTTCGGCTTCCGGCCGGGGCGGAGCGCCCATGATGCGGTGCGGGCGGCACAATCCCATGTGACCGCCGGCAACCGGTTCGTGGTCGATCTCGATCTGGAAAAGTTCTTTGACCGAGTGAACCACGACATGCTGATGGCTCGCGTGGCGCGCAAGGTCGGGGACAAGCGGGTGCTGCGGCTGATCCGCCGATACCTGCGGGCTGGGCTGATGATGGGCGGGGTGGTGACGGCGCGTAGCGAGGGTACCCCGCAAGGCGGACCGCTCTCGCCCACGCTGTCCAACATCCTGCTCGATGACCTCGACAAGGAACTGGAACGGCGGGGCCATGCCTTCTGCCGGTATGCCGATGACTGTAACATTTACGTGAAGTCGCGGCGGGCCGGCGAAAGAGTCATGGCGTCGGTCACCCGGTTCCTGAGCGAGCGACTTCGGCTGACGGTCAACGCCGCCAAGAGCGCCGTCGACCGGCCGTGGAAGCGCAGCTTCCTGGGTTACAGCATGACCTGCCACATGAAGCCCCACCTCAAGGTGGCGGCCAAGAGTGTGGTCCGGTTCCGCGATAAGCTCAGGGTCACGTTCCGACAAGGACGCGGACAGTCCGTTGGACGCACCGTCGAGATCCTCACCCCCATCCTGCGCGGCTGGATCAGCTACTTCCGGCTCGCCCAGGTCAAGGGCACGTTCGAGGAACTCGACGGTTGGGTGCGGCGCAAGCTGCGCTGCATTCTTTGGCGCCAATGGAAGCGGCGCTGGACACGGATGCAGAAACTGATGGCGCGCGGACTCGATAAGCTTCGGGCGTGGCGGTCGGCCAGTAACGGCCGAGGCCCCTGGTGGAATGCCGGGGCACTGCATATGCGGGATGCTTATCGGAACGCCTTCTTCGAAGACCTCGGGCTGATCTCACTTCTCATCTACCACCGCCGCTTAATTCACGCGGCGTGAACCGCCGTATACGGAACCGTACGTACGGTGGTGTGGGAGGGGGAGCGCCGCAAGGCGCCCCTCTACCCGATTGCGCCCAGCATGGGCGCATTCGTGATCAAGGGGGGCGCCGCCGCCGCCCGGAGCGCGGACAGTTCGGGCTTGACGCCGACGGGGCGGCGGCACTACGCTATTTTGCGTTGGAAGGCGCTTTTTCCTCTATATGTAGGAAATGGCGGTTTTTCTGTGTCCCTCCGCTCCGCCCTGCAAGGAATACCGATGCCCGGCTCGCCGATCGCCGCTGTCGCCCCCCGCTCGATCCTCAAGCGCAGCGGCCTTGCCGTTCCGTTCGATGGCGACAAGATCCGCTCGGCCATCCTGCGCGCCGGCAAGGCCGCCGGCGAACTCGACGGCGACGAGGCCCAGTTGCTGACGATCCAGGCGGTCAAGGTGCTGGCCCACCGCTTCCACGGCGCCACGCCCCATATCGAGCAGGTGCAGGACGTGGTCGAGCAGGTACTGATCTCGGCCAACCATTTCTCCACCGCGCGGGCCTACATCGTCTACCGCGAGCAGCGCGCCCGCCTGCGCCGCGACAAGAAGACGGTGGTCGATGTCGAATCCTCGATCAACGAGTATCTCGACCGCGCCGATTGGCGGGTCAACGCCAACGCCAACCAGGGCTATTCGCTCGGCGGGCTGATCCTCAACGTCTCGGGCAAGGTGGTGGCCAATTACTGGCTGTCGCACGTCTACCCGCCCGAGATCGGTCAGGCCCACCGCGAGGGCGACCTGCACATCCACGACCTCGACATGCTGTCGGGCTATTGCGCCGGCTGGTCGCTGCGCACCCTGCTGACCGAGGGCTTGAACGGCGTCCCCGGCAAGGTCGAGGCCAGCCCGCCCCGCCACATGTCGAGCGCGGTCGGCCAGATCGTCAATTTCCTCGGCACGTTGCAGAACGAATGGGCCGGGGCCCAGGCCTTCAGCTCGTTCGACACCTACATGGCCGCCTTCGTCCGCAATGACAAGCTCGACTATGACATGGTGCGCCAGTACATCCAGGAACTGGTTTATAACCTCAACGTCCCGTCGCGCTGGGGCACCCAGACCCCGTTCACCAACCTGACCTTCGACTGGACCTGCCCGGAGGACCTCAAGGATCAGGTGCCGGTGATCGGCGGGGAGGAGATGGACTTCACCTACGGCGATCTTCAGTCCGAAATGGACATGATCAACCGCGCCTATATCGAGGTGATGACCAAGGGCGACGCCAAGGGCCGGGTGTTCACCTTCCCGATCCCGACCTACAACATCACCCCCGATTTCCCGTGGGACTCGGAGAACGCTACCCTTCTGTTCGAGATGACCGCCAAATACGGCCTGCCGTATTTCCAGAACTTCCTCAATTCCGAGCTGAAGCCGCACATGATCCGCTCGATGTGCTGCCGGCTCCAGCTTGACCTGACCGAATTGCTGAAGCGCGGCAACGGCCTGTTCGGCAGCGCCGAGCAGACCGGCTCGGTCGGCGTGGTGACGATCAACTGCGCCCGGCTCGGCTACACCCATCGCGGCGACGAGGCCGGGCTGTTGCGCCAGCTCGATCATCTGCTCGACATCGCCCGCAACAGCCTGGAAATCAAGCGCAAGGTGATCCAGCGCCACATCGACGACGGGCTGTTCCCCTACACCCGGCGCTATCTCGGCACGCTGCGCAACCACTTCTCGACCATCGGCATCAACGGCGTCAACGAGCTGATCCGCAACTTCACCGCCGATGCCGAGGACATCACCAGCGCCTGGGGCCATGACTTCGCGCTACGGCTGATGGACCATGTCCGCGCCCGCATCGTCGCGATCCAGGAGGAGACCGGCCACCTCTACAATCTCGAGGCGACCCCGGCCGAGGGCACCACCTATCGCTTCGCCCGCGAGGACCGCAAGCGCTTCCCCGGCATCCTCCAGGCCGGCCCGGTCGACCAGCCCTATTACACCAACTCGACCCAGTTGCCGGTCGGCTTCACCGACGACCCGTTCGAGGCGCTGGAGCGCCAGGACGCGTTGCAGCGCAAATATACCGGCGGCACCGTGCTGCACCTCTACATGGGCGAGCGGATCTCCTCGGCCGAGGCCTGCAAGAAGCTGGTCCGCCGCGCCCTGGAGAATTTCCGGCTGCCCTATCTGACCGTGACGCCGACCTTCTCGATCTGCCCCAAGCACGGCTACATCCCGGGCGAACATCCGTTCTGCCCCAAATGCGACGCCGAGCTGATCGCCCGCAAGCGCGGGCAGCAAGCCCGCTCCGCCTGATCTGACCAAGGAGACCGCTTCGTGACCACCGATCTTGTCGCCCCCATCCCCGCCACCGACGGCATCACCCTGTCCGACGACGAACGCCAGCCCTGCGAGATCTGGACCCGGGTGATGGGCTATCACCGCCCGCTCGCCTCGTTCAACCAGGGCAAGCAGGGCGAGTTCGCCGAACGCCGCTATTTCGTCGAGGGGAACTGCGACTGCGGACGGAGCGGGGCGTGACACCCCCGCTGATCGGCGGGATGGCCCGGCTGTCGAGCTGCGACTGGCCGGATCATCTCGTCGCCACCCTGTTCCTGCAGGGCTGTCCGTGGCGCTGTCCCTATTGCCACAACCCCCATCTGCTGCCGACCCGCACCGCCGAGGCGGTGGATTGGGACGAGGTGATGGATTTCCTCGCCGGCCGGCGTGGCCTGCTCGACGGGGTGGTGTTCTCCGGCGGCGAGCCGACCCTCCAGCCCGATCTGCCCGAGGCGATCGCCGCCGTCCGCGCGCTGGGCTTCAGGATCGGGTTGCACAGCGCCGGCGCCTTCCCCGACCGTTTCGCCGCGGTGCTGCCGCTGGTCGATTGGGTCGGTTTCGATCTCAAGGCCCCCTTCGCCGAGTATGACCGGCTGACCGGGGTGGTCGGCAGCGGCGAACGCGCCCGCGCCAGTCTGACGGCGCTGCTGGCCGCCGGGACGGCCCGCGATCTGCGCATCACCGCCGATCCCGCCTGGGCCGACGCGGCCACGCTGGGTCGGCTCAATGCCGATCTGGCCGCGCTCGGCGCCGGGCCGGTGCGGGTGCAGGCTTATCGGCCGGCGCCGGAGGCGTAACCAGAAACGCGGGCGCCGCCCGCACCCGCCAAGGGCCGCAAGGCCCTTGGAACCCATTGGTTTTACAGCAATCCGGCGCCGTCGCCCGCCACCAACTCGCTAAGTGACGGGATCCAAGGGCCTTGCGGCCCTTGGCGGGTGTGGGCGGAGCCCACGTCTTTTTTAGATGATTCCGAGCAGTGCGTCACAGGCGGCCCGGGTGCCATCCTCCCCGGCGATGGCGCCGGCGATGGCGGCGGAGCGCTGCCGGCTGGCCTGGGATTCGAGCAACCCGGCCAGGGCGGTGGAGGCGTGGGCGGCGGAATAGGACCCGATCGGCAGGGTGCGGGCGATGCCGAGGCGGGTGACGCGGGCGGCATTGTCGGGCTGGTCGAAGCCGAACGGGACCACCAGCATCGGCCGTCCGGCGCGCATCGCCTGGGCGGTGGTGCCGATGCCGCCGTGATGGACGATGGCGGCGGCGCGGGGGAACAGCAGCGGGAAGGGGGCGTAGGCGGCGGCGAAGGCCCCCTCGGCCAGCGGACCGGGCGGCAGGGTGGAATCGCGGCCGATCATGATCACGGCGCGGCGGCCGAGACGGCGGGCGGCGGCGAGGCTGTCCTCGAAGAAGCGGCCGGGGCGGCGGACCATCGCGGTGCCGAGGGTGAACACCACCGGGGCCGGCCCGGCGCGGAGGAAATCGTCAAGCTCGGGCGGCAGCCCGGCCTGGGCCTCGGCGTCGAAGAAGGGAAAGCCGGTGGCGCGGCTGTTCTGGGGCCAGTCGGGCTGGGGCTGGCCCAGCAGCGGCGAGAACAGCCCGAGCGCCAAAGCGGGGGCGTGCTGATCGGCGAACAGCGGGTCGGGGGCGGGCGGCAGGCCGAGTTCGGCGCGCAGATCGTTCCAGGGGGCGCTCCATTCCCGCGCCCGCTTGATCACCAGCTTGTGGATCTGGCGGAACAGGGTGGGGCCGAGCGGCCGCAGCGCGCCGAGGAAGGGGATTTCCGCCATCACCGACGGGTCATAGGCGGAAAAGGCGGTGAAGGGGGCGAGGAAGGTCGAGGCCCAGCCCAGCCCGGGATTGGTTTCGGCCACCAGCCGGGCGGTGAAGGTCAGCGGGTGCGACACCAGCAGGTCGGCGCCCCGGGCGGCGGCGGCGAGATCGGCGAACGACTCGCGCAGGCTCGGCATCACCACGTCGCGGATCAGGGATTCGGCGCCGGTGCGGGGATGCAGCACCTGCTCGACCAGCCCGGGCACCGACTGGATGCGGTCGAAATCGGGGCCGAGCGGGTGGAAGCCGATCCCCAGCGCCTCGATCCGGGCGCGATAGACCGTGCTGGTGGCGATTTCGGCGCGGTGGCCGCGCCGGTTCAGTTCAAGGGCGAGGGCGAGATAGGGATGCAGGTCGCCGAACGAGCCGATGGTGGCGAAGACGATGCGGCGGGACCCGCCGAGGCGGGACAGGGCGGGGCGGGACGGACGGGTCAAGCGGTCGGGATCCTTGCGCCGGTGAGGGGGATGCGACGAAAGGGGCGCGGCCGGGCCGAGACGGTGCCGGGCGGGCGGGAGAGGGGCGGGGGGACGGGAGAGGCGGACAGGGCGCGAAGGCCGCCCCGTGGAGAAGGCGGCCGGTGCGACGTGGCTTACAGCACCTTGAGGTTGATTGCCGCGGTCTTGCCCTTGCGGGGGTCCGGCGATTCCTCGAACGCGACCTGCTGGCCTTCGTTGAGGCTGGCCAGGCCGGCCCGCTGCACCGCCGAGATATGGACGAACACATCCGCGCCGCCGTTATCGGGGGCGATGAAGCCGTAGCCCTTGGTGGCATTGAACCATTTGACCGTGCCGTTCGGCATGGGAACTCTCCGGAACGTTAGTAACCCGCGGGCCGCGCCATCGCGACCCGCATCAAGTGCCGAGGGACGACGGGTCGGTTCTCAAGGCAGGTTTGATGCCTCCAGTGTCGGATGATCCCCCGCCAATAGCAAGTTCGATCGCGTCGCGGCAGGGGCGGGGCGCATTTTTTCGGCTGGTGCGGGCGCCGCCCCCGGGCTATGGGAGAAGCCGGTTCATCGCCGCATCCGGGGGGGGGATTAGGACGGAATGCTCAGCTTGCTGATCGCGCTGGCCGCGTCGGTGATCTTCTTCCGCGCGGCGCGGGCGCGGCGCAAATCGGGCTGGCGCTGGGCGCTGGCCGGGGCGGCGGCGGCGCTGGGGCCGGGCATGCTGGCGGCGGTGCTGTTCAGCCAGGCGATCGTGCCGTTCCTGCCCGTCGACGGCGGGTTGATGGTTCATTACGCCCTGTTCGAGCTGGGCTACCGGATCTGTACCGTGGTGATCGAGCTGGTGCTGGTGTTCTGGCTGCACCGCCGCCATCTGTCCGGTCCGGCGACGCCGGTGCGGGCGGGGCGGCGGCGCTGATGGGGGCGGCCGCCGCGTTTCCGGCCTGCGCACATTGCAGGGCGCGGGGCGCGGGGATGCGCTACCCTGACGCTCGCCACCCACACGGAGGACGAGGATGAAACTCTACTACAAGGCGGGGGCCTGCTCGCTGGCCGCCCACATCACCCTGATCGCCGCCGGGCTGGAATTCTCGGCCGAGGCGGTCGATCTCAAGACCAAGGTCACCGAGGGCGGCGACGATTTCCTCAAGATCAATCCCAAGGGCTACGTCCCGGCGCTGAGGGACGACGACGGCACGGTGCTGACCGAGGGGGTGGCGATTCTGCTCCACCTCGCCGCCCAGGCGCCGCAGGCCGGGCTGGCCCCGCTGCCGGCCGATCCGCACTATCCCCGGCTGGTCGAGTGGCTGGTGTTCATCGCCACCGAACTGCACAAGGGCTGCGTCGCCCTGTTCAATCCGGCCTATCCGCCCGAGGCCAAGGAGGCGGTCAAGGCGCAGTTGCAGCGCCGCCTCGCCTACACCGATCAGGCGATCGGCGCCGGCCCCTATCTGTTGGGCGCGCGGGCCGGGGTGGCCGATTTCTACCTGTTCACCGTGCTGTCCTGGCTGCCCCGGGTCGGCGTCGCCCTGACCGAATGGCCGGCGCTGTCGGCCCATTACGACCGGGTGCGGGCCCTGCCGGCGGTTCAGGCGGCGTTGCGCGCCGAAAAACTGATCTGACCGTGGCGCCGCCGGCCCGACCCGAGCCCGCGCCGGCGG
>JBDLVO010000080.1:0-9064 GCA_039804805.1 Pseudomonadota bacterium | reverse complement strand
GCGGAAAGGGCGAGATCGCCGCCCGGCTCGACCTCGCCCCGGCGCGGATGGCGCTCGATCCGCTCGGCTGGAGCAAGGAGGCGGGCAAGCCCGCCAGCGCCGAGGTCGATGTCCGGCTGGAGCGGCGCCAACTGGCCGCCGTGCCGCATTTCGCGGTCCAGGCGGCCGGGCTCGACGTGCGCGGCACGGTCGGGTTCGACGGCGAGGGCGCGGCGCGGCGGATCGAGTTCACCCGGCTGGCGGTCGGGCGCAGTGAGGGCGGCGGGGTGCTGACGTTGGTCCCCGGCGGCGGGCTCGATTTCAGCTTCAGCGGCGCCAGCCTCGACCTTGCCCCCTCGCTGGCCGACAAGAGCGGCGAGGATCGGGACAAGGATCACGGCCCGCCACTGGCGCTGTCGGCCCATGCCAGGCGGCTGTGGGTGTCGGAGATGGGGGCGCTCGGCGACGCCAGCCTGTCGTTGCGGCGCGAGGAGGGCGATTTCCGCGCCCTGGCGCTGCAAGGCGGCCTTGAGGGCGGCAAGAAGCTGTCCGCCACCATCGCCGCCGCCGGCGATCACCGACGCAACCTCGCGGTCCATTCCGACGATGCCGGCGCGGTGGCCCGCGCCTTCGACCTCTATCCCGATCTGGTCGGCGGTGAACTGACCGTCAGCGGCGCCTATGACGATTCCACTCCCGGTCATCCCCTCACCGGCCGGCTCAAGGTGACCGATTATCAGGTGCGCAACGCTCCGGCGCTGGCCCGGCTGCTGACGGTGGCGGCGCTGACCGGGGTGCTCGATCTGCTGCGGGGCGAGGGGGTCAGCTTCTCGGCGCTGGAGGCCCCGTTCGTGTCGAAGGGCGGTCTGCTGGACCTGAAGGACGCCCGCGCCTGGGGCCCGGCGCTGGGCATCACCGCCAAGGGCCAGATCGACCTCGACCGCTCCCGCCTTGCCATCGAGGGAACGGTGGTGCCGGCCTACGTGCTCAACAGCGCGCTGGGCCAGATTCCGCTGCTGGGCTGGCTGGTGACCGGCGGCGAGGAGGGCGGCGGGGTGATCGCCTTCCGCTACACAATGAAAGGTCCGGCCGACGATCCGTCGGTGACGGTCAATCCGCTGTCGGCGCTGACCCCGGGCTTCCTGCGCCGGCTGTTCAATCTGTTCGACGACGGCAGCGGCACCGAGGCCCGTCCCCGCTGACCCTTCGGGGCTGCCGCCCCGATCCCCGCCCGGGGCGATGCCCCGGACCTCCTTTGTTTTCAAAAAAGAAGGGGGTTTGGGGCTTCGCCCCAAGCGGGCGCGGGCGGCAGCCCGCTTTTAGCTGGCCGCCTGGGCCGACGATTCGCCGTACCAGCGCGGGGTGTAGACCCAGGCGCCGCCGTCGGCGCGATGGAAGGCCTGGGTGGTGGAGGAGCCGACGATCACCACCGTGCGCATGTCGACCTGTTCCGGGGTCAGCGCGTCGAGGCGGACGGTCCACACCTTCTCGTCGGGCCGGCCGACGTCGCGGCCGAGCACCACCGGGGTTTCCGGGGCGCGGTGACGGCGCAGCAGGTCGAGCGCCTCGCCCAACTGCCACGGCCGGGCCCGCGAGATCGGGTTGTAGAGGGCGATCACCAGATCGGCGGCGGCGGCATGGCCGAGGCGGTCGAGAATGATCGGCCAGGGCTTCAGGTTGTCCGACAGCGACAGGATGCAGAAATCATGGCCGATCGGGGCGCCGGCCCGCGCCGCCGCCACCTGGGCGGCGGAGATGCCGGGCACCACCACCAGTTCGACGTCGCGGTGCCAGCCGGGCTCGTCGGCCTGATGCAGCGCTTCCAGCACGGCGGTGGCCATCGCGAAGATGCCGGGGTCGCCCGACGACACCACCACCACCGATTCGCCGGCGGCGGCCAGGGTGAAGGCGTGGCGGGCGCGGTCCATCTCGACCCGGTTGTCGGAGGCGTGGATGATCTGGTCGGCGCGGAACGGCCCGGCGAGGCGGACATAGGTCTCGTAGCCGATGACGTGGCGGGCGCGGCGCAGTTCCTCGCGCGCCTCGGGGGCCATCAGCCCGCCGCAGCCGGGGCCGAGTCCGACCACGGCAAGGCGGCCGCGCCGGGCGGTGCCGGTCGGGCGCTGGGCGGTGGGGTCGCAATCGGGCAGGGTGATCGCCGGAGTGACGCCGAGCGCGGCACCGACGATGCGGGCCAGCCGGTTGGCGCCCCGGCGCAGGCCGAGCAGCGGCACCACCGCGCCACCGTCCTCGGCCACCGCCAGCACCGGCGGTTCGGGCTGGTCGGGCTTCAGCAGCGGGCCGAGGGCGCGAAACACCGTCGCCGACGCGCACAGGGCGACGATCGGCTGGTCGCGGCGATAGAGGTCGCGCAGCGCCGCCTCGACGCTGTCATGCAGGATCTCGGCGCCCTCGACCGGGCCGGCGAGGCCGCTGATCGCCGCCTCGGGACAGCCGGAGCGGATCCGCCGCGCGGTTTCCTGGCCGTCGGGGCCGAGGCAGAGGATGGCGGGGGCCAGCAGGGGGTCGAAATCCATCATGCCTCCCAACGCGGTCCCGGCACCAGGATCATCGCGAAATAGGGGACCGTGGCCGGGTCGATCCCGTCGAGCGGCAGGGTGCGCTGCTCGGCCATCGTCGCCCGCTCGACATAGCGGGCGCGGTCGAGCAGGCCGAGTTCGGCGATCACGCCCCGCACCTTGGCGAAATTGCTGCCGAGCTTCATCACCACCGCCGCCTCGGCCCCGGCAAGCTGGCGGCGCAGGTCCTCGGCCGGCAGCACCCCCGACAGCACCGTCAGGGTCTGATTGCGGTAGACCAGCGGGGTGCCGGCCACCGCGGCGCAGGCCAGCATCGAGCAGACGCCGGGTACCACCTCGGCTTCATAGCGCTCGGCGAGGCGGTCGTGCAGATACATGAACGAGCCGAAGAACAGCGGGTCGCCCTCGCAGATCACCGCGACGTCGCGGCCGGCGTCCAATTCGGCCGCCACCGTCCGCGCCGAGTCGTCGTAGAAATCGCGCATCGCCGTCTCGTAGCAGAACGGCGCCGGCAGCTTCTCGGTGGTGACCGGATAGATCAGCGGCAGCAGGGTCTTCGACGGCGGCAGATGGCTCTCGACCGTGGTGAGGGCGTTGCCCTTGCGGCCCCGGGCGGCGAAATAGGCCACCACCGGGGCCTCGCGCAGATGGCGCAGCGCCTTCAGGGTGATCAGCTCGGGGTCGCCCGGGCCGACGCCCAGGCCGAACAGACGGCCGGCCATTCACTCCTGCTCCGAGGCCAGGGCGTTGATCGCCGCCGCCACCATCGCGCTGCCGCCGCGCCGGCCGCGCACGATCACGAACGGCACGCCCCGGCTGTTTTCGGCCAGGGCGTCCTTGGATTCGGCGGCACCGACATAGCCGACCGGAATGCCGAGGATCAGCGCCGGATGCGGCGCGCCCGCGTCGAGCATTTCGAGCAGGCGGAACAGGGCGGTGGGGGCGTTGCCGATCGCCACCACCGCGCCGGCCAGATGCGGCCGCCACAATTCGAGCGCGGCGGCGGAGCGGGTGGTGCCGAGCGAACGGGCCAACTCGGGCACCGATGGGTCGTAGAGCGGGCAGAGGATCGGGTTGGCGGCGGGCAGACGGGCGCGGGTGATGCCCTCGGCCACCATCTTGCAGTCGCACAGGATCGGCGCGCCGGCCAGCAGGGCGGCGCGGCCGGAGGCGCCGGCGCCGGACGAGAACACCAGATCGTCGATGATGTCGGGCATGCCGCAGGAATGGGCGACGCGCACCGCCAGTTTTTCCAGGTCGGGCGGAATCCGCGACAGGTCGGCCTCGGACCGGATGATGGAGAAGGACTGGCGGTAGATCTCCTGGGCGTCGCGGGTGTACTCGATCATCTTGCTCCTGAAGGGCGGGAAAAGCCGGATCACGTTCCTGTTTTAGCCCAGGGGGCGCCCGCCGGTGCGCTCTCATACACCAAAGGAGAAGGGGAGGAAAGACGCTAGCGGGCGGCCCGGCGGAGACGCGGGCGTTGCTCCCGCCCCACCGGCTGGATTATCACCCGGCGCGGCAACATTCCGACCGGTGAGAGGGGAACGAGGGCGATGAGCGCATGGCTGACGGTGGTGGGACTGGGCGAGGACGGCCCGGACGGGCTGGGCGCGGTGGCGCGGGCGGCGATCGAGGGCGCGGCGGTGCTGTTTGGCGGCCGGCGTCATCTTGATCTGGTGCCGGTGCGGCCGGGGCAGGAGCGGGTGGCGTGGCCGAGCCCGTTCGAGCGCGCAATCGAGCTGGTGCTGGCCCGGCGCGGCCTGCCGGTCTGCGTGCTGGCCAGCGGTGACCCGATGTTCTACGGCGTCGGTGCCACCCTGGCCCGCGCGGTCGGCGCGGGGGAGATGCGGGTGCTGCCGGCGCCGTCCTCGCTGTCGCTGGCGGCAGCCCGGCTGGGCTGGCCGTTGCAGGAGGTGACGGTGGTCAGCGTCACCGGCCGGCCGCTCGAACTGGTTCACCCCCATCTGGTGCCCGGGGCGCGGCTGCTGGTGCTGTCGGCCGACGGCAATACTCCGGCGCGGCTGGCGGCGCTGCTGTGCGCGCGCGGTTTCGACGCCAGCCGGCTGACCCTGTTCGAGCATCTCGGCGGGCCGCGTGAACGCCGGGTCGAGGCCAGCGCGGCGGGGTGGGGCGACGCCCCCGCCGCCGATCTCAATCTGATGGCGGTGGAATGCCGTGCCGATGCCGGGGCGGTGCCGCTGTCGCGCCTCGCCGGCCTGCCCGACGCGGCCTATCAGAGCGACGGTCAGCTGACCAAGCGCGACGTCCGCGCCGTCACCCTGGCCCGGCTGGCGCCATTGCCGGGCGAGCTGCTGTGGGATGTCGGCGCCGGCAGCGGCTCGATCGGGATCGAATGGATGCGGACCCATCCCGCCTGCCGCGCCCTCGCGGTCGAATCCGATCCTGGCCGCCAACAGACCATTCTGGCCAATGCCGCCGCGCTGGGGGTGCCGGGGCTGGTGCTGGTCGAGGGGGCGGCGCCCGAGGTGCTGGCCGGGCTGGAGGCGCCCGACGCGATCTTCATCGGCGGCGGCCTGACCGTGCCCGGAGTGGTCGAGGCCTGTTGGGCGGCGCTGAAGCCGGGCGGACGGTTGGCCGCCAACGCCGTCACCCTCCAGACCGAATTGGCGGTGGCCACCTGGCGCGAACGGCTGGGCGGCAGTCTGACCCGGCTGTCGGTGGCCCAGGCCGGGCCGCTCGGCCGGTTCGACGTCTGGCGCACCGCCCTGCCGGTGACGCTGTGGGTCGCGGACAAGCCGCCGGTGGAGTGACCGGCGCCGCGCTTGCGGCGAATGGTAAAATTACCGGGAACTATTTTTAAACCGATGTTGGACTAAAGGAGGAAGAACGGTTTGTTGACGAGAGTTTGACCGGTCATGCAAAGCGACGATATCCGGCTGGTGATCTGGGACCTCGACGAATGCTATTGGGACGGGACCTTGACCGAAGGGGGTATCCGCCTCTATCGACAGGATAGGCACGATCTGGTGATCGCGCTGGCCCGGCGAGGCATCGTCAGTTCGATCTGCTCGAAGAACGAGCCTGACCCGGTGCGGCAGGTTCTCGCCGCTCACGGCATCGCCGACTATTTCGTGTTCCCCAGCATCGCGCCCACACCCAAAGGGGAGCGGGTGCGGACGATCATCGCCCAGGCCCAGCTTCGCCCCGCCACCGTGCTGTTCGTCGATGACCAGCCGGCGCAGCGGGCGGAGGTGCTGGCCTGCAATCCCGGCATCAACGTGGCCGATCCGGCGGTGCTGTCCACCCTGCTCGACGATCCGCGCTGCAGGGGCGGGGAGGATCCCGCTCTCACCCGGGTGGCCCATTACCGTCTGCTCGAACGGCGCCAGCGCGACCTCGCCACCTTCACCGGCGACAATCGGGCCTTCCTGCGCGCCAGCGGGATCCGGGTGCGGATCGATTTCGATCTCGCCGCCCGGCTCGACCGCGCGGTCGAACTGATCAACCGCACCAACCAGCTCAATTTCACCAAACTACGTCTGCCGGAGGCGCCGGAGGCGGCGCGGGCGGAACTGACCGCCCTGGTCGGCCGTCACGATGTTCAGGCCGGGTTGGTCGAGCTGGCCGACCTTTATGGCGATTATGGCGCAATCGGCCTGTTCGTGGTGCAGACCGGGGTCGATCGCGACGAGTTCGGCGCCCGCCGCCGATTGGTGCATTTCTGCTTTTCCTGCCGGACGCTGGGGATGCGGATCGAAAGCTGGGTCTATCGCTGGCTCGGCCGCCCCGAACTGGCGGTGGTGGGGCCGGTGGCGGCCGACCCGATCCGGGACGAGGTGCCCGACTGGATCAGCCAGACCGGTGCCGACGGCGTGACCCGGCGGGACGGCCCCGCCGCCCGGCCGGCGGTGCCGGAGATCCGCTATCTCGGCGGCTGCGAGGCCGAGGCGATCTGCTTCTACCTGCGGCCCGAGACCGGACAGTTGCGTGTCCGATGCAATTTCCAGTACGGGGCGCTGTTCCATCGGGTCAACAGCGTCGCCACGATGTTCGGGGCGGCGGCCCGGCGCGACGTGGCGTTCCTGCGCGAATGCGCCCAACTGGGGATGCCCTATCCGTTGCTGACCGGCGATTTCCTCGGCGACGCGGTGCCCGGCACGCTGTTCGTGTTCAATGGCGGTGCCGATGCGCGTCCGACGGCCTATCCGCGTTATCGCCATGTCGAACAGGGTTGGGAGTTGATCCTTGAGCCGTTCGAGGTGGCGGGGGTCGATCTGACCTCCGGCGACGAGGCCGGGCTGCTCGATCGACTGGCCTTGTCCTCCTGCGCCCCCAGCCCGCATTTCCTGCCGGAGATTCGGACGGTGATGGCCCATCTCCGCCAGAATTACCGCCGCGTCGCGCCGCCCGACGAGGCGACGCTGGCCGCGGAGATGCGGCGGATGATCGAGAGCGTGCCGGCGGGCAGCCGGCTGATCCTGCTGCTCAACGAATCGCGTCTGCGGCGGCGGGACGGCCGTCTGGTCGAACTGACCTGCATCACCGACTACAACCGCCGGATGGAGGCGCTTGCCGCCGCCTATCCCCACGTCACCGTCCTCCGTTTCGGCGATTTTCTGGCCGATCCGTCGGAAATCCTGATCGGCGACAACCATTTCGACCGGGTGGTCTACTGGCGGGTGGCGGAAGAGATCCGCCGTCTCGCCACCGCTCCGCTGGCACGGGCGGGGCAGGAGAGGGGGAGTTTCCCCACCCTTTCCCTCGGCGCTGGTTTGATGCTAGACTCGGCCGGTTGCCGTTGATTTTCTTTTTGACGAGGTGCCGTGATGTCCGAAGCCGTGTCCGCCGCCGCCCCTTCGATCGGTCTTACCGCCAGCGCTGCCGAACGGGTGCGCAGCCTGATCGCGGCCGAGGGCAAGCCGGATCTGCGCCTGCGCGTGTCGGTGTCGGGCGGTGGCTGTTCCGGTTTCCAGTACGGGATCACTCTCGACGACGCGGTCAACGAGGACGATCTGCTGTTCGAGCGGGAAGGGGTGGAAGTGGTGGTCGATCCCACCTCGCTCGATCTGCTCAACGGCGCGGTGGTCGATTTCGTCGAGGATCTGATCGGCGCCTCGTTCCAGATCAAGAATCCCAACGCCACCTCGACCTGCGGCTGCGGCAATTCCTTTACGGTCTGACCGGCGCGAGAGGCGAGGATGAGCCGGATTCTGGTCGTCGAGGACACCGCGCTGATGCGCGAATCGCTGGTCGATGTGCTGTCCGCCGCCGGCCATGACATCATCACCGCCGGCGACGGGCTCGCCGCGGTCGAAACCGTGGCGGCGGGCGAGCGCTTCGACGTCATCGTCACCGATATCATCATGCCGGAGATGGATGGGATCCAGACCATCCTCGAGCTTCAGACCCTGCTGCCGGCGGCGCGGATCATCGCCATTTCCGGCGGCAGCGCCCGCCTCGACAAGGTGCGTGGTCTGGAGACCGCCAGCCGTCTCGGGGCGGTGGCGGTGCTGGAAAAGCCGTTCGAGGTCGATGCCCTGCTCGACGCGGTCGCGCGCGCCGCAGGCTGAAACACGGGCTCCGCCCGTACCCGCCAAGGGCCGCAGGCCCTTGGATCCCCTTCCTTTTCCCTTTGAGATCGTGGCGGCGCCGTTTCCCGACGATTGACGCCGGTCCAGGAGCCGCTGGCTCCTGGCGGGTGCGGGCAGAGCCCGCGTCCTTTTTTTACAAAAAAACAACATTATGCGACAATGATGACTCCCTAGTTTTTGAAAAAATGAATGAATGAATCCCCCCAAGCAACCCCTCATCTTGCCATCAGGTTGGAAGATCCTAGGTTGTGTTGCTTATATTTCCTCAACCTCGGCGATGCCGGCGATCGAGCGGAGCGACGACATGAAGGCGGGGGTGATGGTGATGGTCGAATCGAGACCAATCTCGACCTCGCGGTGCTCGATCCGGGCGACGATCGAGACGCGGTTGCGGCCCCGGCCGATGCCGTCGAGCAGGCCGCGCAGGGGAGGGATCGCCGCCGGGTCCTCGATGAAGACGCGGATGCCGGCGGCGGCGCGGGCGGCTTCCTGATCGAGCGAGGCGATGCGCTGGCAGGTCATCCGCAACTGGTCATCCTCGAGCCGGGCATCGACCTCGATCAGCAGCGGCCCGCCGGCGTCGAGGATGTCGCGGCCGGCGGCGAGGGTCTCGGAAAAGCAGGTGACCTCGAACAGGCCGGAGGAATCCGAGAACTGAAGGAAGGCGTAACGCGAGCCCTTGGCCGAGGTGCGCTCCTGCTTGGCCAGCAGGGTGCCGGCGAGGCGGATGCGGCCCTTGCCGCCCGAGGTGAGGTGGCGGGGCAGTTCGGCCACCTTCAGCACGTTGAGGCGCTTGAGGCTTTTGGCGTAGGCGTCGAGCGGGTGGGCGGAGAGGTAGAACCCGACCGCCTCGAATTCCATGTTGAGCTTCTCGTGCGGCGACCAATCGGGGCCGGCTTCGAGCTTGAGGCGGGGCTGGTCGCCGCCGCCGAGCAGGCTCATCTGGCTGCTGGCGCGTTCGTCGGCGGCCTGGGCGGCGGTGCGGACCAG
>JBDLVO010000079.1:0-7663 GCA_039804805.1 Pseudomonadota bacterium | reverse complement strand
GCCTGCGCAACCTGGGCAAGTTCACCTTCGCCGACGTGGCCGGCTACCGCTTCAAGCAGACCCCGATCCGCGCCTTCGCGGCCTCGGGCACGCTGGTCGTCGTGGCCTTCTACCTGATCGCGCAGATGGTCGGCGCGGGCCAGCTCATCAAGTTGCTGTTCGGTCTGGAGTACTGGATGGCCGTGGTCATCGTCGGTGCGCTGATGATGGTCTACGTGCTGTTCGGCGGCATGGTCGCCACCACCTGGGTGCAGATCATCAAGGCCTGCCTGTTGCTGGGCGGCGCCACCATCATCGCGCTCGGCGTGATGTACCAGTTCGGCTTCTCGTTCGAGGCCCTGTTCAGCCGCGCCGTCGAGGTCCATCCGAAGCACGAGGCGATCATGGCGCCCGGCACCCTGGTCAGCAACCCGGTCGACGCGATCTCGCTCGGCATCGCGCTGATGTTCGGCACCGCCGGCCTGCCGCACATCCTGATGCGCTTCTTCACCGTTCCGGATGCGCGCGAGGCCCGCAAGTCGGTGTTCTACGCCACCGGCTTCATCGGCTACTTCTACATCCTGACCTTCATCATCGGCTTCGGCGCGATCTGCCTGGTCTCGGTCAACCCCGACTATCTCGACGCGGTCAAGGGCGGCCTCGCCCTGCGCGGCGGCAACAACATGGCCGCGCTGCATCTGGCCCACGCCATCGGCGGCGACCTGTTCCTCGGCTTCATCTCGGCGGTGGCGTTCGCGACCATCCTCGCGGTGGTGTCGGGCCTGACCCTGGCCGGGGCGTCGGCGATCTCGCACGACCTCTATGCCAGCGTGTTCATGCACGGCAAGACCACCGAAGGCCGCGAGGTCCGCGTGTCGCGGATCGCCAGCCTCGGCCTCGGCGTGATCGCGGTGCTGCTCGGCATCGCCTTCGAGAAGCAGAACGTCGCCTTCATCGTCGCCCTGACCTTCTCGGTCGCCGCCTCGGCCAACTTCCCGGTGCTGCTGCTGTCGATGTTCTGGAGCGGCCTGACCACCCGGGGCGCCGTGATCGGCGGCACCATCGGCCTGGTCAGCTCGGTGGTGCTGGTGGTGCTGTCGAAGACGGTGTGGGTGCAGAGCTTCGGCTTCGCCGAGCCGATCGTGCCCTACGCCTACCCGGCGATCTTCTCGATGCCGGCGGCGTTCTTCTTCAGCTGGCTGTTCTCGGTGCTGGACAACAGCCCGCGCGCGGCCCGCGAGCGCGCCGCGTTCGAGGCGCAGTCGATCCGCTCCGAAACCGGCCTCGGCGCCGAAGGCGCGGCGGCTCACTAGGAGAACCATCGGGCTGCCGTTCCCCCCACGGCGGCCCGATCCCCGGCCCGACTCAGAGGCCGGATCCTTCCTCTCCCCCCGTCACGACCCACCCTTCGGTCCCGCCCGCCTCGCCGAGGAGACGCGCGCCGACCACAGGCCACGACATCGTCGCCCAGGTAAACCGGACGCAACTCTCATCTATAGGTTTATTATCGCAGTTTAAATTCAGCTAAAATGACCTAACCTCTGGCCAGTGGAAACGCGCGGCAGCGAGCCGCGACCGGCCGAGGGGAGACTTCCATGACACAACCGGAAATGATGGCGATCGGCGATTCCCTATACCAGGGGGTCCGATCGATGACGATCCGCGGGGATCTCTGCGCCACCAGCGTGCCGGCGCAGGTGGCGCGTTGTCTGGGCTGGGGCGAATTCGTCTCGCCCGATCCGGCCTACCCGATGATCATCGATCCCGAGGCCTGGCTGCGCGACCCGGGCCAGATCAACCCCGATCTGGCGAGCCATGCCACCTACTGGCAAGGCGAGCCGACCTCGCCCCACGGCCATGCCACCTTCGACAACCTGTCGGTCGCCGGATCGGAGGTCTGGCACCTCTACCGCTATACCGCCGACAATGGCAGACGGGACGCCCACGCGCAGTTCGCCAAGCTCGGCGGCCAGCCGCTCGGCCTCGGCACCATCGCCAAGGTCGAACTGAACCGGTTGGTCTACGGCGTCAACGCCCGCTACGTGCTCAATCCCGCCAACACCCCCGCCCAGAACGACAAGACTCAGATCGGCTGGGTCGCCGAGCGCAGGCCCAAGCGGCTGCTGGTCAACATCGGCAGCAACAACGGGCTGTGGGACATGTGCTTCAACGGCGACCCCGCCACCAAATTCTATTTCGGCAAGAATTACGGCGGCCACGGCGATCCCGACGACTTCACCCAGATCGAGGAACTCGCCCGCGCGCTGGAGGCGCTGCCGCCCGAAATCGGCACGATCTATTTCAACAGCCTGGGACGACCGCGTTGCGTGCCCAACATGATGCCCTGCCCCAGCCAGGTCGAGTGGGAGCAGCATCCCAATGACGGCTATTTCGACAGCTACGAGAACCGCTTCGCGCTGTCGCTGACCTACCACACCTGTTCGGCGGCGCAGATGCAGGCGCTCGACGCCTATGTCGATGCGGTCAATGCCCGGATCCGCCAGATCCTGCAAGCCACCCTCAAATCCCATCGCCTGGTGTTCGTCGACCTGTACGCCCTGCTGACCGCCCACGATTCCAAGCATTACGGCGACGTCCGCGCCACCATCGCCAAGGAAAAGCGCATCGGCAACACCATGTTCGAATCCGATCCCTGGGGCGGAATGGCCCATGGCGGCAGGTTCGGGCTCGACGGGATGCATCCGACCACTGTCGGCTACGCGATGGTGGCGCAGGAGGTCGTCGCGGCGATCTGCCGCACCGAGGGCCAGCCGGAACCGGAGATCGATCTCGACGTCGTCTGCAAAGACGACAGCCTGATCAACCACTGCCCCGGCAGTTGGACCGGCCTGATGTACCTCTGGCGCGACATCCGCCGCGCCGCCAATCCGGCGCAGATGCGCCAGAAGCGGACCACCCGCGGCCTCGGCATCCTCGACGCGGTGGCGGCGGCGCGGGCCGGCGCGCGGTAAACGGCAAAAAAGCGGAGGTCCGGAGGCGCCCGCCTCCGGGCGGGGTGCGGGGCGGCAGCCCCGCTTTCCCGGTCAGCGACCGATGATCAGGGTCGCCCAACCATCGACCCGCAGCCGCCGGATCAGCCGCAAGCCCTGACGCTCGTGGCTGGCCATCACCCGCCGCTCCTGACTTTCCAGCAGCCCCGACAGCACCGCCACCCCGCCCGGGGCCAGATGGGCGGCCAGGTCGGGCGCGAAACGACACAGCGGCCGCGCCAGGATGTTGGCGAAGATCAGATCATAGGGGGCGCAACGGGCGATCCCCGGCGCGCGGTAACCATCGCTGACCAACGCGGTGAAATGGGCGCGAACGCGGTTGTGGGTAGCATTGGCCGCCATCACCCGCACCGCCGCCGGATCGATGTCGGTCGCGACCACCGGACAGTGCCACAGCCGCGCCGCCGCGATGCTGAGGATGCCGGAGCCGGCGCCGAGATCGAGCACCCGCCGCCGCGGCCGCCGCCGCGCCAGCAGGTCGAGCGCCAGCAGACAGCCCCGGGTGGTGGCGTGCTCGCCCGAGCCGAAGGCGGTGCCGGCGTCGATTTCCAGTGCGATCGCCGCCACCGGCGGCTGGCCGCGCCAGTGCGAGCCATGAACGAAGAAGCGCCCGGCCTGGATCGGCGGGAAGTCGCGCAGGTTGGCCAGCACCCAGTCAACCCCCGGCACCCGCTCGATCACCAGCGGCGGCACCGCCACGCCTTCGACGGTGGCGATCGCCTCCAGCGCCGCCACCACCGCGGCGCGGTCGGGCGGCGTGCGGGAAAAGCCCTCAAGGAACCACTGGCAGTCGCCGTCGGACATGCCGGAGCGGTCCTCCATGAACATCGTCACCGCCTCGGCGTAATGATCGAACACCGCCTCGAACGGGCCGAGGCTGTCGGGATCGACGGTCAGGCGCAGACGCCAGACATCGGGGAACACGGGGGGCATGATTGGTCGCTCCACTTCAGGCGGCGGTCAGATAGGAATCAATCAGGGTGCGGGTCCCGGCCTCGTCAAAATCGACGCGCACGGTGTCGCCCTCGACCTCCAGCACGGTGCCGAGGCCGAAGCGGTCATGGTGAACCCGCGCTCCGACCGCGAAGGCGCCGCGCCGCCGCGCCGGTTTCGGCCGTGACGCGGCGGCGGCGGACCCGGCCCGCTCCCACGCCTCGTCGCGCGGCGCTCGCTCCCCCCCACCGCCGGCGAACAGACCGGGCGCCGCCTCGCGCTCGATTTCGCCGTCGGGGATCTCGGCCAGGAACCGGCTGGGCAACTGGGTGCGCCACTGATTGTAGATACGGCGGCTGGCGGCAAAGCTGATCAGCACCCGCCGCCGCGCCCGGGTCAGGCCGACATAGGCCAGCCGGCGCTCTTCCTCCAGCCCCTTGTTGCCGCTTTCCTCCAGCGCACGCTGATGGGGGAACAGCTCCTCCTCCCAGCCGGGCAGGAACACGCTGTCGAATTCCAGCCCCTTGGCGCCGTGCAGGGTCATCACCACCACCCGGTCGCCCTCGGCCTTGGCGTCGTTCTCCATCACCAGGGCGACATGCTCAAGGAAAGACGGAATCGACTCATACTCGGCGATCGCGGCGGTCAGTTCGGCCAGATTCTCGACCCGGCCGGCGGCGTCGGGAGCCTTGTCGGCCTTCCACATCGCGACATAGCCGGATTCGTCGAGAATGGTGTCGGCCAGATCCTCCGGAGCCAGACTGCCGAGCAGGGCGCGCCAGCGGTCGATGCCGTCGACGAATTCGCCCAGCGCCTTGCGCGGCCGGGGCTTCAGCCCCCCACTCGCCACCAACCGCCGCGCCGCCTCCAGCAATGGCACCGCCTGCGCCCGCCCGAACGCCGCGATCTCGGCCAGCGCGGCGCTGCCCAGCCCGCGCTTGGGCAGGTTGACGATCCGCTCGAAAGCGAGGCTGTCGCTCGGCGCCACCACCAGCCGCAGATAGGCCAGCGCGTCGCGGATTTCCGCCCGCTCGTAAAAGCGCGGCCCGCCGATCACCCGATAGGGCACCCCGGTGGCGATCAGCCGTTCCTCGAAGGCGCGGGTCTGGAAACCGACCCGGACCAGGATCGCCATCCCGGCGAAATCGTCACCCCGGCGCCGCAGGGTCTCGATCTCCTCGACCACCATCCGCGCCTCGGCCTCGCCGTCCCACACCGCCCGGCTGCGCACCTTCTCGATGGTGTCGGGATCGTGGGCGCGGCCGGGCCGCAGGGTCTTGCCGAGACGTCCCTCGTTATGGGCGATCAGGCCGGCGGCGGCGGCCAGGATCGGCGGGGTCGAACGGTAATTGCGTTCGAGCCGCACCAGCTTCGCGCCGGGGAAGTCCTGCTCGAAGCGCAGGATGTTGCCGATCTCGGCCCCGCGCCAGGAATAGATCGACTGGTCGTCATCGCCGACGCAGCAGATGTTGTGATGGCTCTGCGCCAGCAGCCGCAGCCACAGATACTGGGCGACGTTGGTGTCCTGGTACTCGTCGACCAGCAGATAGCGGAAGCGGCCCTGCCAATAGCGCAGCACGCCCTCGTCGCCGAGGAACAGGGTCAGCACATGCAGCAGCAGATCGCCGAAATCGCAGGCGTTGAGGCCCTGAAGCCGCTGCTGGTAGAGGCGATACAGCCGCGCCGCCCGCGCCTGCGCCGCATCGCCCGGGCGGCCCGCCGGCAGCTTGTCGGGGGCCAGGGCCTGATCCTTCCAGCGCTGGATCTGCGCCATCACCGCTTGGGGCGGGCAGGATTTGACGTCGAGCCCCTCCTCCTCGATCACCCGCTTCAGCAGGCGGAGCTGGTCGTCGGCGTCGAGGATGGTGAAATCGTGGGTCAGCCCGACCGCCTCGGCATGGCGGCGCAGGATGCGCAGGCAGATCGAATGGAAGGTGCCGAGCCACAGATCGTTGGCGGCGGGGCCGACCAGCGCCGCCACCCGTTCGCGCATCTCACGGGCGGCGCGGTTGGTGAAGGTCACCGCCAGGCACTGCCACGGCTGGGCCCGGCGCGAGGCCAGCAGGTGGGCCAGGCGGGCGGTCAGCACCCGGGTCTTGCCGGTGCCGGCCCCCGACAGCACCAGCAGCGGGCCGTCGAGGGTGGTCACCGCCTGATGCTGTTCGGGATTGAGGCCGGCCAGCCAGGGGGCGTCGTCGGGCACCGCCAGCGGCCCGGCGGCGGCGGCGGGCGACGGCGGCGGCGCGTCGTCGTCAAGGGCAAAGGGATCGCTCATGTGGGCGCATATTGGCGGAAGCCGCCCCCGACCGGAAGCGCGAAGTTGCGCGGGCTCCGCCCGCAGCCGCCAAGGGCCGGCGGCCCTGGGAACCCGTCACTTCGCGCCGCGAAAGGCTGGCGGGACGGCGAGGGGCGCGGTATGGTGCCCGAATCGCATGGGCGGACCCTGCCGTCCCGGGGCGTTTGCCTCGGGCGCGGCGCCGCTGTTATGGTCCGCCGGCAGTGAATTCCAGCTCGCGTAAGCACATGGGGAACCGAAATGCGCGTCTATTATGACCGGGATGCCGACGTCAATCTGATCAAGAGCAAGAAGGTTGCCGTCATCGGCTACGGCAGCCAGGGCCACGCCCATGTCCTCAATCTGCGGGATTCCGGGGTCAAGGACGTGGCGGTGGCGCTGCGCCCCGGTTCCGCGACCATCAAGAAGGCCGAGGCCGAGGGCCTGAAGGTGATGACCCCGGCCGAGGCCGCCGCCTGGGCCGACGTGGTGATGATCCTCACCCCCGACGAACTCCAGGCCGACCTGTACAAGGCCGAACTCGCCGCCAACCTGAAGCCGGGCGCGGCGCTGGTGTTCGCCCACGGCCTCGCCATCCACTTCAAGCTGATCGAGGCCCGCGCCGACCTCGACGTGTTCATGGTCGCCCCCAAGGGCCCCGGCCACACCGTGCGCGGCGAATACCTCAAGGGCGGCGGCGTGCCCTGCCTGGTCGCGGTGGCGCAGAACCCGACCGGCAACGCGCTCGAACTGGCGCTGTCCTACGCCTCGGCGATCGGCGGCGGCCGCTCGGGCATCATCGAGACCACCTTCCGCGAGGAATGCGAGACCGACCTGTTCGGCGAGCAGGTGGTGTTGTGTGGCGGCCTGACCAAGCTGATCCAGTACGGTTTCGAAACCCTGGTCGAGGCCGGCTACGCGCCGGAAATGGCCTATTTCGAGTGCCTGCACGAAGTGAAGCTGATCGTCGACCTGATCTATGAGGGCGGCATCGCCAACATGCGCTACTCGATCAGCAACACCGCCGAATACGGCGATTACGTCACCGGCCCGCGCATCGTCACCGAGGCGACCAAGGCCGAGATGAAGCGGGTGCTGGAAGACATCCAGTCCGGCCGCTTCGTCCGCGACTGGATGCTGGAATGCAAGGCCGGCCAGCCGAGCTTCAAGGCCACCCGCCGCATCCAGGGCGAGCACCAGATCGAGGCGGTCGGCGAAAAGCTGCGCGGCATGATGCCGTGGATCGCCAAGAACAAGCTGGTCGACAAGGCCCGCAACTAGGCCTTCCGACGAAGAAAAACCCCGGCACCAGCGGTGCCGGGGTTTTTTTGTCGCCCGCTGCGGGGCTGCCGCCCCGGTCCCCGCCTGGAGGCTGGCGCCTCCAGACCTCCCCCTTTCTTGAAAACAAAGGGGGTTTGAGGAGGCATCGCCCCAAATGGGTTTGGGCGAGTGCCCAATAAGAAGA
>JBDLVO010000078.1:0-2798 GCA_039804805.1 Pseudomonadota bacterium | reverse complement strand
CCGGGCCGGCGGCCGGCGTGCTGCTGATCGCCGCCGGCGGGCTGGGCGACACCGTGCTGCTCGCCTTGGCGGTCGACCGGTTCGCCGCGCTGGCCCGGCCGGGCGAGACGCTGACGGTGCTGCTGCGCAAGGACGCGGCGAAAATGGCCTTCCTGTTCCCGCCCGCGATCCGGGTCGAGGCGGTCGATTTCGCCGAACTGCGCCGGGTCGGGCCGCGCCGCCGCCTGTTGCTGCGGCTGTACCGGGCCCAGTACCGGCTGGTGGTGTCGGCCGATTTCGTCCGCCATCCCGACCTTGACGAGGCGCTGGCCGCCGCCTGCGCCGCTCCCGACAGCGCGGCGCTGGTGGCCCGGCCGTGGCCCAAGCACCAGCGCCGGCTCGACCGCGCCGCCAAACGCTGGCACCGGCTGATCGAGCCCGGCCCGGTGCGGCGCGACAAGCTGCTGCGGCTGGCCGATCTCGCCCGCGCCCTGACCGGCGAGGACCGGCCGCCGCCCAAGGTGGCGCTGCCGCCGGAACGGCTGCCGGCGGCGGTGCCGCTGCCCGCGCCGACCCTGTTCGTTCAGCCCTTCTCGGCGGTCAAGGCCAAGCAGAGCCCGCCCGACCTCTACCGCCGGCTGCACGCGCTGCTGCCGCCGGGCTGGGCGATGCGGATCGCCGGCCACCCGAGCGACCTCGACCGCAATCCCGAATTCCGGCCGCTGCTCGACCTGCCCGGGGTGGCGTTCGAGCCGGCGCCCTTCGCCGAACTGGCCGGCAAGCTGCGCTCGGCCCGGCTGGTGGTGTCGGTCGATACCGCCTGCTTTCACCTCGCCGCCGCGCTGGGGGCGCCGACCCTGTGCCTCGCCAGCGCCGCCTATGTCGGCGAGATCGTGCCCTACGACCCGCTGGTGGCACCGCCGTCGGTGCGGGTGCTGTGGCAATCGATGCCCTGTCAGGGGTGCCTGGGGGATTGTCGGCGACCTTTGGTCGATTCGATGTATCCTTGTGTCGCCGCCCTCGACCCCGATCTGGTGGTGGAGACGGTCGCCAGCCTGCTCGGGAACCCGCCATGACCCTCGCCCCGCTGCTCGATCCCCTGCTCAATTTCCTGCTGCGGCAACGCAAGCGGCGGCGCCCCGGCGGGGTGCTGCTGGTCAGCTCGCGCGGCCCGGCCGAGATGGTGTTCCTGTCGGCGGTGCTGGCCCGCTTCATGCGCCTCGGCCGGCTCGACGAGAGCGTCACCCTGCTGTGCCGCAACGACGCCGCCGGGATGGCCTTCCTGTTTCCGCGCCTGCTGAAGATCCGCCGGATCGATTTCGAGCGGCTCGACCAGATCGGCTATCGCTGGAAGAGCTTCGCCGAACTGCATGCCCAGCATTACCGGCTGATCGTCTCGCTCGATTACATCCGGGTCCACGAGCGCGACGAGGCGCTGATCGTCGCCGCCGACCCGGTCGAAACCGCCGGGATGCAGCCGCCGCCGCTCCGGCGCAATTTCGAGCGCCGCCGCGACGAGAGCGAAAAGGTGTTCGACCTGCTGTTCGAGTCCGGGCCGCTGCGCCAGGACAAGATCGTGCGCTGGTCGAACTTCGCCGACGCGGTGCTCAACGACCGCAAGCCGCCCGAAATGGCGCTGCTGCCCGACAGCCAGTTGCCGCCGGTCGACCGGATGGGCGACACCGTGGTGTTCTTCCCCTTCTCGGGGGTGCGCCAACGCATGCTGCGGCCCGAGCACTGGCGGCGGCTGGTCGAGGCGGTGCCGAGCCACTGGCGGGTGCTGGTCGCCGGCCACCGCAACGATTTCGACCGCAATCCCGAGATCATGGCCCTGCTGGCCCAGCCCAACGTCGAGATCGAGACCGGCGGCTTCGAGCGGCTGGCCTCGATCCTGATGGGGGCACGGATCGCGGTCGGGGTCGATACCGCCGGGCTGCATCTCGCCGTGCTGCTCGGCACGCCGACGGTGTGCTTCGCCAGCGCCGCCTATGTCGGCGCCGGCGTGCCCTATGACGAGGCGGTGACCCCGGCCAATGTCCGCTTCCTGACCCTGCCGATGGTGTGCGAGGGTTGCCTCGGCCGCTGCCGCCTGCCGCTGGAGGACGGCTATTTTCCCTGCGTCGCCGGGCTCGACATCGCCCCGGCGGTGGCGGCGATCCGCGACACCGTGACCCGGGGGACGTTCTAGCAAGTGACCTGGCGCGATATCCTGTTTCCGCGCGGCATGCGCCGGCGCTGGTGGCTGTTCCGGCCGATCGACGCCCTGGTGGCGCTGTGGCCCGGCCCGCGTCGGCGGCAGGGCGTGCTGGTGGTGCGGATGGACGGCATCGGCGACATGGTGATGGCCCGCGCCGTGCTCGACCATTACCCCGCCGCCTTCGGAGTCGCGCCGGGCGAGATCACCCTGCTCGGCTGCCATTCCTGGCGCGGTCTGGTGCCCGACGCCTTCCCGGGCATCCGGGTGGTGACGATCGACGAGCACGCTTTCGAGAAGAAATGGGCCTACCGGCTGCGCATCGCCCTGTGGGTGCGGCGTCAGGGCTTCGCCGTCGCGGTGTGCGACATGTTCATGCGCAAGACCCTGACCGCCGATTCCCTGGTATGGGCCAGCCGGGCGCCGCGGCGGATCGTCAGCCAGCCCTTCGTCACCGACCGCACCCGGGCCGAATATCGCTGGTACCTTGCCCGCGCCACCCGGGTGATCGACACCGGTCCCTACCCGACCCATGAGGGGCTGCGCCATTTCGCCTTCCTCGCCGCGTTGACCGGACGGGATTGGCCGGCCGAGACGGTGCGGCTGCCCTGGCCCGACCGGCCGC
>JBDLVO010000077.1:0-3058 GCA_039804805.1 Pseudomonadota bacterium | reverse complement strand
ATCGGCATCGGGGCCGTCGAGAAAATCCGACAGGATCATGGTGTCGAGCACCGCCCCGTCGAACCGCACCGCGCTGCCGGCGGTTTCGACCTCCAAGAATTTGAGGTCGAAGGCGGCGTTGTGCGCCACCATCACCGCCCCGGCGACATAGGCGCGGAACTGCGGCAGCACCACCCGCGCCGGCGGCTTGTCCTGAACCATCGCGTCGGTGATGCCGTGGAAGCGCACCGATTCGGGCGGGATCGGCCGGCCGGGATGAATCACCCGGCTGAAGCTTTCTCCCGACAGGATCCGCCCGTTGACGATCCGTACCCCGGCGATCGAGACGATGCGGTCGCCCTGCGACGGGGCGAGGCCGGTGGTCTCGGTATCGAACACCACGTAATCGAGCGATTTCAGCGGTCTGGTTCCGAGGTCGCCGGTGTCGCGCGGCAGTTCGAGCAGGCCGAGATCGTGGAATTCCGGCCGGGCCGGCAGCGGCGGGCCGGGGCGGCGCCCGCTGGCGCGGGCCGGGCTGATCGGCAGGCGGACCCAGCCGCCGCCGGACTCGTCCGTGCCGCCGGCCGGACCGCCGTCACCTTCTTCGCCGGCGGGGAGCAGCGCGCGCGCGGTCAGGCCGCCCAGCGCCGCCAGCTTCAGGCCGAGCCAGCGATCCAGCTCGGCGGCGGGCAGCGCCGGGCCGGACGGCCAGCGGATCTCGATCCAGGCGGTGTCGCCGTCGCGGCCGGCCGACAGGTCGAACGCCCCGGCGCCGGTGTGGGCGGCGACGTGGCGGACCAGAGTCTCGATGATCAGGGTCAGCGAATAGGCTTCGCCGTGCAGCCAGACCGGCAGCCCGACCACGGTGGCCGCCGGCGCCGCGTCCAGGCGGTCGCGGACGGCGGACAGCAATTCGGTCGACAGCAGGTCGCCGCTCGGCCACCACTCCGCCAGCAGGCGGTCATAGCCCTCGACCGCCCGCCGCAGCGCCCGTCCGGCGGCGTGGCATTCGGCCTCGACCCCCGGCGCCTCGGCCACGGCGGCGGCGATCCGCGCCAGCGGCGCCTCGATGCCGGCGGCGATCTCGCGCCGCAGCGCCTCGCGTCCGGTCAGGCTGGCCAGTTGCGGCGCGGCATCGACCAGGGTGACGACATAGCCGGCCAGCGCGCCGCCGCCGGCGCGGATCAGGCTCATCCGCGCCTGAAGCAGCAGGCGGCCCTCGACCGTGCCGACCAGGAAGGGAATTCCCCGGCCGCCGCCATCGGCGTCGGCGCCGAGCCGCTCGATGGTCCGCACCACCGGCTCGCGCGCCAGGGTCTCGAACAGCGAGCGGCCGAGGCCGAGGTCGGCGGTCGGGCCGAGCAGGTCGAAGGCGACGGTATTGTAAAGCACCAGTTCATGCCGCTGGGTGCAGACCAGCACTCCTTCCTGGAGGTCGTTGAGGATCGCGGCGAGGCGCTGGGCATTGTCCTCGGCCCGGCGGGTGGCGGTGGCCAGCCCCGAGGCCAGCTCGGTCTTGGCCCGCATCATCCGGGCACAGATCTCGTTGACCGCCTCGGGCAGCGGCGCCAGCATCGCATAGGCGGCGGGATCGAGCCCGGGCCGGTCGCCGCCATAGGCGATCGCCCGCACCTCGGTCGCCATCCGCCGCAACGTCCGCATCACCAGCGCGTCGATCACCTTCCACGCCACCACGAACAGCAGCGCCGCCCCGGCCAGCGCCACCAGGGTCAGCGCGGTGAGCGATTCGCCGGTCAGGGGGGCGGCGGCCAGGGTGCGGGCGGCCAGGATCACCGCCGCCGCGTTGGCGACGAACGCCCCGGCCAGCCAGGGGAAGGGGCCGCGCCACCTGATCGCCACCGACAGCGCCTCCATGCTGGGAGCAGCCCCCAGGTTACCCCGTCCCCCGGCTTCGCCGCAACCGGGCCGGGCGGACGCTCCCGCCGCCCGCCGCCACAACGGAGGAACGGTCGAGGATGGTGACGGAGAAAATACGTTTTCGGCCTGCAAATTGGGTTTGACAGGCGGGACGCCCGGTGCAACATTACAGCCCGTTAATGAGGTCCGGTGGCCACGGGGGTCGTGAGCCGCTCCTCTTCATCAACGCTGGAGTACTAAAAATGGCTGAGAATAGCTTGTCGGGCCTGACCGTCGAAGAGGCCGTCGCGGTCAACAACCAGTTCAAGACCACCTTCTCCGCTTTCCTCGCCATCGCCGCCGTCGCGCACGTGCTGGTGTGGATCTGGAAGCCCTGGTTCTGATCTGAGCCCTTCGGGTTCAAATCTGATCTGGTTCGATCAAATTATATCTTTTCCTTAGGGGGAAATTATGGGCGACGATTACAAGATTTGGCTGGTCATCAATCCGTCGACCTGGCTGCCCGTGATCTGGGTTGTCGCGACCGTCGTCGCGATCGCGGTCCACGCTGCCGTTCTGGCCGCGCCGGGCTTCAACTGGATTGCCCTGGGCGCCGCCAAGCACGCCGCGAAGTAATTTCGCGACGGTTGCAGGTCTGCGACCAAAAAAGCGGACGGATGTCGGGGGTTTCCCTGGCTCCGTCCGTTTTTTATTGTCTGAAGCCTTTGCCGCCGCACCGGCGGATGGCGGGGCGACGCTCAGGGGCGGCGGCCGGGCAGGCGCATCACGCCGAACCAATAATCCTGGATACTGCGAATGGCGGCGAACAGGGCATCGACATCGACCGGCTTGGTGACGTAGCCGGCGGCGCCGGCGCGATAGGCGGCGGCGATGTCGCGCTCGGCGTCCGAGGTGGTCAGCATCACCACCGGAATGTCGCACAGGGTCTGATCGGCCTTGATCTCGCCGAGGACGAGATGGCCGTTCTTGCGCGGCATGTTGATGTCGAGCAGGATCAGATCAGGGCGTTGGCCGTTGGAGGCGTCGCTGCGCAGCCGTTCCAGCGCGACCACCCCGTCGCCGGCATGGTCGAAGCGGCAGGCATAGGTTCCCGACGCGACCGCGGCCCGCACCAGCCCAGCGTCGCCGGGATCGTCATCGACCATCAGAACAACAAAAGACTGCGCCATGTCTGCAACCTAACAGGCCAGCGTGCGCTGCG
>JBDLVO010000076.1:0-7078 GCA_039804805.1 Pseudomonadota bacterium | reverse complement strand
AGGGCGGCCCGCCTTTCGCCGAAAGGCCACCGGGCGACGGTTTCAAGTCGCACCCACAGCGGATCATCGGCCCGGCGCTGCGCATCGCGGTGCGGCTGTCGGACCAGAGCTGGCTCAACGTGCTGTCGCCGCTCGATCCCGGCGCCCCGCTGTGGCGGCCGCGTTTCGTGCTGCCGCTGCTGGCCGGGCTGGTGCTGCTGACCCTGGCGGCGTTGGTGGCGGTGCGACGGGCGACCCAGCCCTTCGCCACCTTCGCCAGCGCGGCGGAACGGCTGGGGGTCGACGTCAACGCCCCGCCGCTGTCGGAATCCGGCCCGCGCGAGGTCCGCCGCGCCGCCCACGCCTTCAACGTGATGCAGGGCCGCATCCGCCGCTTCGTCCATGACCGCACCCAGATGCTGGCGGCGATCAGCCATGACCTCAAGACCCCGATCACCCGGCTGCGGCTGCGGGCGGAATTCGTCGAGGACGACGACCAGCGCGCCCGGATGCTGGCCGACCTCGCCGAAATGGAGCAGATGATCGCCGCCACCCTGGCCTTCGCCCGCGACGATGCCGCCAGCGAACCGCGCCTGCGGCTCGATCTCGCCGCGATGGTCCAGGGGATGGTCGAGGATTTCCAGGATCTCGGCGCCCCCTGCGCCTATGACGGCCCGGAAGCGCTGGTGATCAGCGGCCGCCCGGTGGCGCTGAAACGGGCGATCGCCAACCTGATCGACAACGCGGTCAAATATGGCGGCGTCGCCCGGGTCGGGCTGACCGAACAGGGAGCGACGGTGCGGCTGACCATCGACGATGACGGCCCCGGCATCCCGGAAGAAGCGTTCGAACGGGTGTTCGCCCCATTCGTGCGGCTGGAAACCTCGCGCTCGCGCGCCACCGGCGGCACCGGGCTGGGGCTGGCGGTGGCCCGCGCCGCCGCGCTGGCCCATGGCGGGGCGATCACCCTGGCCAACCGGCCGGAAGGCGGGCTGCGAGTGACCTTCACCCTGCCCCGCGCCTGATCCGTTCAGGGCAGCGGCGCGGCGGTGTAAAGGGTGATCGGCAGACCGCCATGCGACAGCGGCGACCCCGACGGCGTCAACGGCAGGCCGGTGGCGGCGGCCAGTCCCGGCTCGCTGGTCACCAGCCCGACCCGCCAGCCGGCGAAGCGGTCGCGCAGGGTTTCGCCCAGCCGGCGATAGAGCGGCGCCAACTGGCCGCGCTCGCCGAGACGGCCGCCATAGGGCGGATTGACCATCACCAGTCCGGGCGGGCCGTCGGGAGCGGTCAGGTCCGCCACCGCCACCTGGGTGAAGGCGGTGACGGCGGCCAGCCCGGCCCGTTCGGCATTGGCCCGGCTCATCGCCACCGCCCCGGCGTCGCGGTCGCTGCCGTAAAAGCGCGGCGGCGGCAGGCTGACCCGTTCAGCGGCGGCGGCGCGCAGGCTGCGCCACGCCGCCGGGTCGAAGCCGGCGAGGCGTTCGAAGGCGAAAGGGCGCGAGCGGCCGGGGGCCAGTCCGGCGGCGATCTCCGCCGCCTCGATCACCAGCGTGCCCGAGCCGCACATCGGATCGAGCAGCGGCTCGCGCCCATCATAGGAGCAACGGCGCAGCAGCAGGGCGGCCAGCGTCTCGCGCAGCGGCGCCTTGTTGACCTCCTGCTTGTGGCCGCGCTGGTGCAGCGGCGCGCCGGAGGTGTCGATGCTGAGGGTACACAGATCGTCGTCGATCCGTGCCATCAGGCGCAGCCCCTTGTCGGCGTCGATCGGGGCGCCCAGTTCCTCGCGGATCGCCCGTTCGATCCGCTGCGCCGCCGCCCCGGCATGATAGATGCGCGAGCCCTTGCAGGCGGCCTCGACCCGCACCGGCTGATCGGGACGCAGCACTTGGCCCCAGGCCACCTTGCGCGCCCGTTTGTCGAGCTGGGCGAGATGCAGGGCGCGGAAGGCGGCGAAGCGGGCCAGCACCCGACTGGCGCCGCGCAGTTCCAGATTGGCCCGCCACACCTCGGGCCAGCCGCCCCGGATCGTCACCCCGCCCTTGACCGGGGCCGGATCGCGGAACCCGCGCTCCCGCGCCTCGGCGCATAGCAGGGATTCCAGCCCGGGCGGGACCACCAGAAAGATCTCGAAATCGTCGTCAGTGCTCATCGCGCCTGGATACGCCATCGCCGCCGGGGAGTCACCCATCCTCTCGCGGCGGGGCGGCCGCCCCGCACCCCGCCCGGAGGCTGGCGCCTCCGGACCTCCCCCTTTTTTTTCAAAAACAAAGGGGGTTCGGGGCATCGCCCCGAGCGGGTTCGGGCGGCAGCCCGACGTTCCCCCTACCCCCCGAGCCGGTTGAGGATGCCAACGTCGCGTTCAATCGTCTTGAGGGTGGCGGCGCGGTCGAGGATCAGTTCGGACAGCGCCGACAGCACCTGTTCGATCGCGGCGGTATGCTGGTTGACGTCGAGCAGCCCGTCGGCCATCCCGCGCACCCGTTCCTGGGCCTGCCCGAAGCGGACCCGGGTGGCGTCGATGTCGGCGCCCAGGCTGGCCAGGGTGGCCTCGATCCCCGAGATCGCGGTCTGGGTGCGGCCCAGCGTGGTGCGGGTGCCGTTGGCGAGATGCTTGACCTCGCCCGCCACCACCGCGAAGCCCTTGCCGACCTCGCCGGCCCGCGCCGCCTCGATGGTGGCGTTGAGCGCCAGCAGATTGGTCTGGCCGGCGATGCCGTCGATGGTGGCCAGGATCTCACGCAGTTCGCTCACCGAACGCCCCAGCTCGGAAAACTGGCCGAGCAGGGCGTCGCCATCGCTGCGATCGCGGTCGAGCGCGGCGTTCTCGGCGATCACCCGCTGCACGGCGTCGATGGTGTGGCGGACCTCGGCGGTCTGCGACACCGCCTGCTCGATCCGCTCGCGCAGGGTCGCGCCGCTGGAGAAATGATCGATCAGCCGCTTGATCACCCGCGAGCGCAATTGGTTGAGGATCGTCACCCGCGCCAGCCGGGCGCGGGTGAAATAGGCGGCGAAGCGGGAATAATGGATCGGGAAGGCATCGAGGAACGGATCGGACAGCCCGCCCGGCGGCGCCGGGAAGAAGAACAGCGCGGTCAGGGTCTGGTTGACGTTGATGCCGAACAGTTCGCCGAAGGTCGAAAAGCCGGCGACCGGAATGCGGTAGAGCTGGTCGAACCGGCCGAGTTGGGACGGATTGTTGAGCCGGCGCAGGATGCAATCGTTGACGATGCCGCCGATCGGCGCCGGCTTGCCGCGGAAGAAGGCGTCGAGGTCCTGCCGGGTCTGCTCGAACATGTCGGTGGCCTGCAACAGCAGCAATTCGTCGCCGGGATTGATGTCGCAGAAGAACGATACCGTCCCCGCCGCCGGATCGATCTGGGCCACCGAGCGGACGAACAGCTCGCCGTCGATCTCGATGCCGAAGGTGTGGCCGGCAAGCTGGTCGGCCAGCCGCTCCGGCTTCACCCCCATCAGCGCCGACAGCGCGTCGATGATCGGAGTGACCTGACCGCTGTCGAGATCGATCGCCGCCGCCACCTGCCGCCGGTCGGGATCGGCCTCGGCCACCACCAGCGAGCGGCCGGTCTTGCGGAAATTCTGGCTTTTCAGCACGCCATAGCCCAGTCCGGGGGCCAGCTTGAGGAACACCAGCACCGCATGGTTCTCGACGGTGCGTTCGCCGTCATGGATCTGGGTGCGGCGGAAATCGAAGGTGCCGCCGGCCGAGCCGCCGATGAACAGGCAGGGGAAACGGCCGCTGCGATAGACCGCCTCCATCAGATAATTCTCGCATGACGACAGCCCGTCGATCAGGGTCAGCGCCAGAGTGTCGCGCACATCGAGCCGGAACGGCGGCACGGCGGCGGCCAGCGATTCGACGATGCGGCCGATCCGCTGCTCGCGGTCGAGCGGGGCGCCGCCGCCCCGGATGTCGGCATTGGGCAACGCCACCGAGCGGATGCAGACCTCGGCCAGCAGCGCGGGGGAAAAGGCCTGCACCACCACGCTCGACCAGGATTCCCCGGTCGGGCGATAGAACGGGCCGCAACCGCCGCCGCTCCCGTCGGCGCACAATTCGCCCGCCGTGCTGACCGCCACCAGCGGCACCGCCCCGGCCAGCCGGCGCAGGCCGCGCACCACCGCCTCGAACTCGACATGCGGCGAGACGAACGCCAGCACCAACGCGGCGGCGCGGCCATCGAAACGGAAGAATGCCTCGTCGAGGCCGCGCAGCCCGGCATCGCTGGCCAGCACCCGCAACGGCGGGGCCGGATCCGCCACCGGCGTGAGGGAGGGCGCGGCCGCCATCACCTCCGGGATCGAACGGGAACTGGTGGACGGCGTGCGGGCACGGAACAACATCGACGGCCTCCCCTGGCAGAGACAGATCCGACGATATAGATGGGAACTCCACCCACCACTTTTAAGCATAGGCCTAACGGATCTGGTGACTTTTGCCGCCGGCCCCGGGCCAGCCTCCCCCGCCCAGGGCGGTGTCGCGACTTGCTACAAAATTGCATAAATTTTTCCTTAAACTTCTGACTATTTGGCTTTATTCTATATACCTTCGCCATTGCGGCTTTATGTCTTTATGGTTATGTCCGCGCACCCGTTCACACAAGGGGCATACAAGCCCTGCCGATCGGGGTCAGGGCGCGGAAACGGCAACGGTGCCCCGCCGCCGGCGAGACGGCTGGGGGCGAACCAACGGAAATGAAAGGAAATTGCGGCGACGACGGAGGTTCGCGAGGCATGCGGTCGAAAGCCTCGGCGAAAACCGTCCCGGCGCGAAGGCAAGCCCGAGAAAATCCAGTGGGAAGAACGCCCACTCTCCCGGCGCGTTGTTTGGCAAAGAAGGCTGATCATGACGAATGGCAAGGCACCCGACCCCACCCCCTCCGCCGACCCGGACAGCACGCCGGGCCTCAGCCTCAATCTTTATGCGCTGCTGCTGCTGATCCTGATCACGATCCCGCTGGAAACCTGTTTCTTCCTGTTCGCCAATTGAAGACCAAGAGCGGGAAAAAGCTGTCGTTCGGGGCCGTCGCCCCTCATCCATCGGGACGTTGAGACGGGCGGCCGCCGGCCTTCAGAAGGCCCCCGTCCGAACGTCCCCGGCTGGCGCGCCGTAAACGGCCAGCGTCTCGTCGATCATCCGCTCCATGCCGAAACGTTGGCGAACGAAGGCGGGGGCCAGCCGCGCCGCCTGCGCCCGAAACACGTCGTCGTCCAGCACCTGACGGATCGCCGCGGCCAAGGCGGCCGGCGTCGGCGCGACGATCCGCCCGGTCTGGTCGGGCAGCAGGGTTTCGCGGACGCCGCCGGCATCGGTCGAGATGATCGGCAGGCCGAGCAGTCCGGCCTCGATCAACACATTGGGGTTGCCCTCATGCACCGAGGTCGCCACCACCACATCCATCACCGACAGAGCGGTCGCCACCTCGCGCAATGCTCCCGGCATGTGCAGACGCTCGGCCCAGCCGCGCCGTTCGGCCCGGCGGCGGCAGGCCTCGGCCAGCGGCCCGCTGCCCAGCAGCAGGAAATGCAGGTCGGGACAGTGGCGGGCCACCGCGTCCATCGTCTCGATCCACAGCAGCGGCCGTTTTTCCTGGGCGAGGCGGAACACCCCCCCCACCACCCGGGCCCCAGCCGGGATCCCCACCGCCTGCCGGAACCGGGCGGCGGTGGCCGGATCGGCGCGCTGGATCAGCCGGTCATCGATCCCGTTATAGAGTACGGTGAACCGTTCCGGCTTCTGGCCAAGCCAGCGGCCGTAATCACGGGCGCCCGCTTGGCTATTGTTGACGAAACGGACCCGGTCGCAGCCGAGCAGCAACCCGAAGATGTCATCCATGCAGGCGCGATAGAGCAGGAAATTATCCGGCGCCATGTTGCGACCGCCGATCACGATCCGCGGCACCCCCACCAGCAGCGCCGCCAGCCCGGCCGTCACCGCGGTATAATCGAGCCAGGCATGCACCACCGCCGGCCGTCGATCGAGAAACTCCAGCACGAAGCGGTAGGTGGCGGTGCGAATGTCGGGCGGATACTGGGCCAGAAAGACGCGGATCGCGGCGAGACGCTCGTCCGGCGGCGGGAACGCGGCCTCGTCGCGCGCCTGGGCCAGCGCGACCTGAGGCCCCACCAGGGGCTGGTAGAACCGGCTTTCCTCGTTCTCGTTGAAATAGAGGCAGAGAATCGTCACCCCGGACGGCCACCGCGCCGCGATCCCCGCCGCGGTGTAGACGGCCTGACGCTCGGCCCCCCCCGCCGACAGCGAACCGATTGCCTCGATCACCCCGCCGGCGGCAAAGGCCGCGCCCGGCAGCAGGCTATTCCCGGGCGGCGGCTGCCGCCGCGCCAGCCGCCGGATCAGCCACCCCTCGATCCGTTGCAGCAACACCACCGCCCGAACCTGCCGGTCGGGGGAAAGATCGGAGATCATCCTCTTCACCAGGCGGCGAACCAACCGAAAGGCGATGTCAGCCCGAGGCGACAGATTGTCCCAGGCGGAAGCACGCCGGACCTTGCCCGCCGTACAATGCCAGGCGGTGAGACGCCCCCTCAGCGCCAGGCGCAGCCAGTGACGCAACCGGATCCCCCCCGCGGGAGGGGTGACGATCACCACCGGCGCGCCGCGGCATCCGCCCCCCCACCAGCGCTCGAGATCGAGGCGGCCACGCACACGGAGCCCCTCGGGCAACGGATCGTCGTCCGCCCCACCCAGCCGCGCGACGACGACCTCCCGGTCACGCAATCCGGCGGGAAGGCTCATCACGCCCCGCCCTTGACGAGGAAGGCCCCGCCGGCGGCCAGATGAATGATCGGTTCCGGCTTGTCGGCCAGGAATGCGTCCACCACCGCGGTCGCTCCAACACAGGTCGAGCAACCGTAATCATCGAACACGATCAACCCGCCGGGAACCAGACGCGGATAGAAGAACGCCAGGGCATCGAGCGTCGGCTGCTGGAGATCGACATCGATATGGACCAGGCAGAACCGCCGGTCGGCGACCTCGCCGAACCGTTCGGGAATCCAGCCCGGATAGATCTCGACCGGCAGATCGCCCCCCAGTTTGGCCAGATTGCTCCGC
>JBDLVO010000075.1:0-6381 GCA_039804805.1 Pseudomonadota bacterium | reverse complement strand
CAACGGACATTGAACGGGCCTTTCAGGGAGGGGGCGGAACGAAGGCGGTGAACGACAACCGGGCCGGCGGGCCGGTCTCGGGCTGCCGGGTGGCCTCGCCCAGGGTGGCCACAAGGCCCAGCGCCAGGCCGGCGGTGATCGCGGCGACGCCGGCGAGGTCGAGCCACAACAGCGCCCGCCAGCCGCCACGGGGCCGGCGATCCAGCAGCCGGGCCGAAGCGTCGAGTGCCGCCTCGGCCGAGGCCGGGCTCGACAGCACCCGCCAGCCGCCGTCCGGCGCCGGCGTGCCAAGGTGGTAATGGTCGGCGCCGTCGCGCAGCACTGCCCGGCCGGTGTGGCCGAGGGTGGCCACCACCGCGGCCTCGTCGGGGCCGAGGCGGGCGCTCATCGCCCGGCCCTCCGGCGAGGCCGGAACGGGATCACCCCGGCGGGCAGGTTGTCGGGATCGAGCCGGGCGTGAGCCGGCAGGATCTGCTGTTCCAGCGCCAGGGCCTGGCGGGCCAGGCCGAGCAACACCGCTTCGATCGTGGCGACGCCAACCGGTTCAAACACCAACCCTTCGTCGCGGTGCCGGCCGAACGAGGCGGCCAGGGCGTGCAGATTTTCACTCAGCATCCATCCCTCCGATCAGGGTGGCGTGCGGGCAGCCAGCCCGGCAGGCGCGGAAAAAAGCGATGCGGGCCGGGTTGTGCGGCGCCCACGGCGCGCGCTGGTGGATCAGGCAGGCGTCGGCGGCCAGTTCGCCCACCACCGGGCAGGACACGGTGGCGGCCAGCAGCACGCCGCGCACCCGCTGCTCCGCCGCCGCCATCGACCCCTGGTAGCGGGCGCGCAGCACCCCGCTGACCAGTGCCGCCGAGACCCCCAGCAGCCGGGCGACATTGGCTTGGCTGGCGTCGTCGCAGGCCTGGGCCAGGGCCTCGACCCAATCGGGCGGATCACCCCAGGCGGCGCGGGCGCGTTCCAGCGCGGTGGCGGCGTCATTCGTCATCGTGCGGGGCCTCCTGCCAGACGATCCGGCCCAGATTGGGGTCGAAGATGCTGGACAGCCGCTGCACCATCGGCGGCCGAGGCCCGGTGTTGCGGGCGGGGACAAAGCGGTAACGGGTCGGCGCCGCCTTGCTGTCGCCGCTGGCGCCATGACCGGCGGCGACGATCAGCAGATAGCCGGCCCGGGCCAGATTGGCGCAGTAATCCTTGGCGTCGGCCTCGGCCACCGGAACCGCCTCGACCGAGGCGGCGATGGCCAGATCGCGCCAGGACCAGTCGCCCCCGAGCATCCGGATCGTCCGCCACATCTGCTCGCGGGCCAGCCCCTGGGTGACCGGCTTGCCGTCGCGGGTGACGCGCGGCGCCTCGGTCCCGACATCGCGGACCAGGCTGTAGGCGGCCGGGTTCGAGTCCGGCGTCCGGGCGACGTAGCCGGCTGCCTCCAGCCCGCGCAGGTAGGTGCGGATGGTGTCGCGATGAATCCGGGTTGCCCGTTCCAGCGAGGCCAGGGTGAAGCCCGACCGCTGGGCGCGGATCGCCGCCCACACCGCCCGCCGCCCGGTCGGTTTCGGCCCGGCCTGTTCCAGATGCGCCGGCTTGCGGGCCATTAACCGGCCCTCCGGCTGGGCGGATTGCCGGTGAAGAACGGCCCGGCGAACTGGCTGCGGTCGATCCGGGCCAACCCGGCGGTCTGGGCCGCCTCGCGCACCCGGTCGAGATTGACGCAGATCCGCCGCACCGACCCGCCCGAGGCCTCATGCAGGGCGGCCAGCAGATCGTCGGCGACCTCGATCCCCCGGCAATACAGCTTGGCAAGGTGGCGGGTGTCGGCCAGAGAGCCGGGCTGGGCCGCCACCCAGTCGAGCATCCGGCCGTGGACCCGCTCCCACACCTTCAGCTTCTGCGGCAGTTGCTCCTCGCCGATCAGGATGATGGTGGACTGGCTGCTTTCGTAGATGTCGCGCACCACCTCGATCAGCCCCTTGGCCACCAGGAAGTCCGCTTCGTCGATCAGCAGCGGGCGCTGGCTCAACGACAGTTCCTGGCCGATCTGATCGACCATGTCGGGGATGGTCGGCCCCGGCCGGACTCCCATTTCGGCCAGGATCGCGAGGCACAGCTTCTTGCGGGTCCACACGCTCTTGACCTGGACGTGATAGGCCCGGTGCTTGTTGGCGGCGTACATCGCCGCGAACGACTTGCCGTAGCCGGAAAAGCCGTGGAACGTCGCCATCCCTGGCAGCCCGGCCGGCCGGGTCATCACCCGTTCGACCAGCTCGGCCAGCAGCATCACGTTGCGCAGCGGCGCGATGGTGTTGACGGAAGGAATATCGATTGTCATAGTTGCCCTCGGTTCGTTTTGAATTGCGGCGGTCCACCGGCCAGGGTGGCCGCCGTTTCCGTTCACGCGGTCAGCACCGCGTCTCCGAAATCCTCGTAAAGCTTCGCCATCGCCCGGTATTCGGGCTGGGTGCGGTACACCGCCAGCCAGCCCGCTTCGGCGTCGCCGATCGGCTGGCCTGCTTCCCGCTGCCGTTCAAGATCAAGTGCCCGGGCGAATCTGGTCTCCCGGGTCTCCCGGGTCGGCAGCGGCACGACCTCGGCCGGCGCCAGTTCGGCTTCCAGCGCCGTGAGCCGCGCCTGTTCGGCCGGCGTGATCGGGGCGGGTTGCAGGGGCTTGCGCCGCATCTGCCCCATGCTGGTGGGGGCCGGGGTGCCGGACGGCATCCGCACCACCTTGGCTTCGGGGGCCGGCAGGTCTCCCGGGATCGGCGCCAGTGCCGCTACCTCGGCGGCCGACAACCGGATTTCGGCCTCGGCATAGGCGCGGGTCGCCTTGATGAACGCACGCCGCGCCCGGGCGTGGTCACGGGCGGCGCCGGCATCGGCGAACCCGACCGCTTCGACCACCTCCGCCGCGCCGATATAGGCACCGTCGAGGCGATAGACGTGCAGATCGTCAAGCAGGTTGTGCGGATCGAACCGGGCGATCAGCGGCTGGCCGCGATGGTCCAACAGGCTTTCGGTCCAATACCGGTTGCCAAACAGGGTGATCTCGCCCCGGGCCGTGCTGGCCCGGACCCCTTCGGCCGCCAGCAGCCACAACCGCCGTTGCGCCGCCGTCGCCTTGCGGATCGGCGAGGCCGCATAGCTGGCGGCAAAGGCCTCGTCGAAAGACAGCCGCCCGTCGCAAACCTGGGAGCGACGCCCGGCCTGGGCGTTGTGGGCGGCGAGCTCGGCCGACAGCACCTTCAGGAACTCGTCGATCGGAACCGCCTTCGCCCCGTAATTCTCCGGTTTCGTCACCGGGGAATTGCCGGTATAGGCCCCGGCAAAGGCGGGATGGCGGGCGATCCGGTCGCACATGTCGCGAAAGGCGCGCTCGATCGGCTTCGACTGTCCCGAATAGGGCAAGGTGAAATGGACCTCGATCCCGAGCTGAACGCACAGCCCGACCGGGTCCTCGTCCCTGATCTTGAAGCGGAAGCGGGTCTGGCTCCCGGCGGTCAGGGCCTTGTTGGCGAACGCCCGGGTGTTGTCGAACCAGATGTGGTCGGGAATGCCGTAATCCTCGATCACGTCCCCCAGGGCGAGGCGGATGGCGTCGCGGTTCTCCGACTTGTCGACCCGCCAGCCGACCACCTTGCCGGAATAGAGGTCCTGAAACGTGCACATCATCGGCCGGCCAATCTCGCCGTCCGGCCATTTGACGAACACGTCGAACCGGTGCCCGTCGCCGTTGATCGCCTCCAGGGCATGAAACATCGAACGGTCGCGCCGTTGCGGCGGATACAGTCGCTTCAGCGCCTCCACCCCCTCGCGGGTCAGGACGCGGACCGGCAGCGCGATCTCCGACTCGATCCGGCGCAGCAGGGTCTTGGAACTGGGGATCACCCAGCCGAGATCCCGACCGGCCCGGACCAGCCGGTCATAGCAGGACTTCGCCGAGGGCTGTTCCAGCCGCAGATAATCGGCCTTGAACGCTTCCCAGGCCTCGGGGGTGATCTCGGCTTCGACCGTCCGGCCGACATAGCGGTCGGCCAGATGCGGCAGCCAGTGGGGCCGCTCGACCCCATGCACCCGCGTCTCCCACTCGTAATAGGTCCGGGTCGGGATCCGGACCGGGCCGCAGATCAACTGGATCGCCACTTCCTTCGGCGTGCCGGCCCGGATCAGGGCATCGACATCCTGCAGCACCTTGAGGCGGGTGCGGGCTTTGTCTTTGCGGGCCTCGGGCAGCCCCTCGAAATGCGACCATGCCTCCTCGGACGACAGCCGCTGTTTGATCTCGGCACGGGTCGGTTCCGTCGGCGTGTGATGTTTCCGGACCAGCGCCGCCTGAGCCCGCGAGGGCAGCAGCGAGTAATGGTATTCGGTGCCGCCGCCCTGCTTTTTGTCGCGCGTGCGCCAAACGCCTCGGGGATTGGTGACGACATCGCATTGGCGCTCTGGATGCTGCCAGCCATCGCGCTTGGCAATACGCCAAACACCACTTTCAGACTCCGGCATACCCGGCAGCTTCAGAGCGGCAATCTCTGCGGCGGTGAACCATTCCTTCATGGTCAGGCCCCCTTCCAGCTCTTGCGGGCGACCACCTTGCGTTGCTGCAGTTCCTCGATCTTGTCGGCCAGAATCGCCTCCTCGATCGCCGGCAGGTATTTCGCAGGGATCACCGCCCACTCGAACGGTTGAGCCAGCATCTGCATCAGCCGGATGTCGCGGGTGGCGTGGACCAGGCCCAGATAACGGACCAGGGGAATGGTGTGGTCGTCGCGCGCCTCGCTGGCATAGGCGTCGAGCATGCTCTTGGCGCAGGGCTCGCCCAGATAGGCGCCGATCCCGGCCGCGATCTGGTCGCGATCCTGCCCGCATTCCTTGAGCGCCAGGGACACGCCACGGCAGATCATCGACCGCAGGCTGGCCGCGCGGACCTTGTCCGCGTCGAACGCCCGGGCCGGGTTGGGAGGCTGCCAGGACAGCAGATCCATGGTGCGGCTGTCGCGCTGGGCCATCATCCCCTCCCCACCGGCAGGCGCCGGCCGACCGCTACCGCCATGGCGGTGACGATGACGGCCGGCCGGTCTTCCCCTATGGTTGTGGTGTCTGACGCCAACGAACCATGGGGGGAACCCGTGGATTGGGATGATGGCGACCGCCTTCTCATCACGCGGCCTCCTTCTCGCCACTGGCCGCCAGCAAGTCGTCCAGTGCCCCGGTCTCCCGCAGGTGCCGCACGAACTGCCGCCGCGCCGCTTTGTCGGCACGGCTCCAGGTGGCCAGCAGTTTCTGAAACCCCGCTTCGGTGGGGGTGATGTCGGGGCTGTGTTCGTCGCGGACGATCCGCCGCGCCGCATCGACCGTCCTGACCTCGGTTCCCTCGGCCAGCAGCAGATCGAGCACCGCATGCTGTTCCGACCGGGACAGCTTGATCAGCGCCAGCAATTCGGACTGTTTGTGCGCCAGTCCCGTTCCGGTGATCCGGGCCCGCACGTCGAGCTGCAGGCCACTGGCGATCGCCACCGCGCGCCGGATGCTGCGTTCGGTCAGGCCGCAACGTTCGGCCGTGTCCGCTGCAAAGGACATGATGTCCGTTGCACGCCCGTGCTTGGCCTCGGCGCCCGCCACCCCGGCCTTGGTCTCGGGGAACAGCCGCTCATAGATCGTCTTGCGTTCGGCCAGGAAGACCGCCCGGTCCAGCGGATTCAACTCGTGGCGGACGAGGTTTTCATCGATCTCGGCCAGTCGCGCTTCGTCGTCGCTGCTCTCGATCACGAAGGCCGGGATTTCCGACCAGCCCAGGATCTGCGCCGCCCGCAGGCGGTGCCCGCCCGCGATCAGGGTGTAGCTGCGGTCCTTTTTTCCTTTCAGCGCCCGCACTTCGATCGGCGACCGCAGCCGCCCGACCTCGGCGATGTTGGTGGCCAGCATCCGGGCGTGGTCTTCGCTGATCGCCCGCAGGCGGTCGCCGTAATCGATCGCGGCAACCGCGATGGTTTGAAGCCCAAGATCTTTCATGGTCTAAGCCGCCTTCACGTTTTGACCGTGACGAGGCGGGGCCGATCGGCGATATTTCGAACGGACGCGATTGTCGATGCGGCTCGGTTCCCCGCCCTTGACGCGGGGGGCGCGCCACCGATCCGGCCACAACTCCCAGAGCGGCACGCCGATGAACGCGGCGATCGCCTTCTCTCCGGGGGGGTGCCGACGGGTCAGGGCGTGTCTGCAGGCCCACTCTTTCTGTCCGTTGTCGAGGGCAAGCTGCCCAAGCGTCTTGCCCGCTTTTTCGACGGCGGCCCGGATATCGGCCCTGTGCCAGCCCTGGGTCATCTCGCTTCCTTCGTCAACCGACCCCGCCAGGCCGGTTTTGTTGAGGTGTGTTCGGTCATGAAC
>JBDLVO010000074.1:0-6464 GCA_039804805.1 Pseudomonadota bacterium | reverse complement strand
ATCCGGCATAATTCGACATCACCTTGTGCGGATCGTTGCGGATCTGCTCGAACGAGGCGATGTTGGTCGAGCCCTCGCGATAGCGCGCCCCGTCGTAGGTCGCCATCACGTCCCAGCGTTGGCCTGGGTTCCAGCGCAGCTTGAGCCGGGCGTTGATGTCGTTGGCGTCGTCGGCGGTTTCGCTGCCGGTGGGGACCTGGGTGAAATAGCCGTCGCTATCGAACACCTGGAGTGCCGCGCGGTAGGACCAGTCGCGATTACCCAGCGCGCCGCCGGACAGGGCCGTCAGGGTCTTGCGATTGTAATTGCCGTAGCCGAGCGAGATCTGCTGTTCGTCGTGCGGTTCGGGGTCGCGGGTGACGATGTTGACCGCGCCCGCCTCGGTATTGCGGCCGTAGAGGGTCGATTGCGGCCCGCGCAGCACCTCGATCCGGTCGATATCCATCAACTCCATGTCGATGTTGCGCTGGTAGACCCCATCGACGAAGAACCCGACCGGCTGTTCGGTTTCCATCAGCGGGGTGACGCCGCGGATCGAGGCGAAGGCGACGCTGGCATGCTGCCCGGCCTTGGTCATGAACATGTTGGGGACCTGGCGCACCACGTCGATGGTATCCTTGGCCGAGCTGGCTTCCAGATCCTCGCCGGTCACCACCGTCATCGCCACCGGGGTATCCTGCTCGGTGCCGGCGACCTTTTCGGCGGTGACCGTCACCGCCTTCAACTGGTGAACCTCGCCGCTGGCCCCGGAGGCCCCGTTCGTGTCTTCCTCGGCCAGCGCCAACGGCGCGCAGACCATCTGCGCCATGATCAGGCCGAGCAGGGAGGGGCGGATCGGTGGCCCCTTGAGTGCAGACGTCACGTTCATTGTTGGTCCCCTGGACGAAAGAGCGCCTCCGCACCGGATCCGGGCGCATTGAGAATAAATCTCATAATCACATGATCGACGGTTTTCTCCCCGAATCGGGTCGTGGTCTGCCCCGAACGGGATCTTTTGCCCACGTCAGTCGTCCTCGACCCGGCGCAATATTCCCGCCGGGATCAGGGCCTCGGCCAGGGGAGCGAAGCGGAAGCCGGCCCGGGCCGCCTCTTCCGCGACCAGATCGAGGCCGAAAGTGTGCCAGTCGTGTTCGGCCTGGAAGCTGCGGACCAGACGCTCGCCCTGTCTCACCCGGTAGGTCAGGGTCCAGTGCATCAGCGTGGCGCCGGCCGGTTCTCCCGCCAGCCACACCTCGTAATCCTGGTCGCCGACCCGGGTGGCGGCCACCCGGGTCGGCGGCACCGGCCGGGGCCGGTCCAGCATCATCACATCGACCACCACCACGCCGCCGGGGGCCAGCCGTTGGGCGAGATCGCGCCACAGCGCCCGACGGGCGTCCGGGGAAAAATAGCCGATGGTGCCGCAGATCACCGCCGCCGACAGCCGAGAGGGCAGGGTGACCTCCTCCAGCCGGCCGGCCAGCACCGTCACCCGCTCGCGCAGCGACGGATCCTGGAGGATCCGGCACAGCAGCGCCGCCCGCATCGCCGGCGAAGGTTCGACCGCGACGATCGCGGCGGTGGGGACGGCTTCGGCGATCACCCGGACGCAGGGGCCGGTGCCGGCGCCGACATCGAGGATCGGGCCGGCGGCGACCGGCGCCTCGCGTAATGCCGTGGCGATCGGTTCGCGGCGGATCCGCCACTGCTGTTCGCTGAGGACGTCGTAGAATTCGGCGGAAAGGGCATAGGGATCAGCGTTCATCGGGGTGGTTCCGGACAGGGGTCAGGGAAAGGTTGGGCCGCGGGCCGGGTGGCCGCTGGCGGCATCCAGCAGGGACTGCAACGCCCGGATCACCCCGTGGCGCTGGCCGATCAGGTAGAAATGGTCGCCGGGGAAGCGATGCAGGGCGAAGCCGGCCGAGGTCCGGGCCGCCCAGGCCTCGGAATCGCCCGGGGCCAGTTCCGGGTCGCGCTCGCCGACGAAGGCGGTGATCGGAATCGCCAGTGGCGCGGCCTCGGCCGGGCGATAGGTCTCGATCAGCCGGTAATCGTGGTGGAGGATCGGCCGCGCCATTGCCCACCAATCGGGATTGTCGATCAATTCGGGTGGGGTGAGGCCGAGACGGCGCAATTCGGCGCGCAGGGCGGCGTCACCCCCGCGATGGACGTTGCCGCCGCGCTCGCGGCCGGGGGCCTCGCGCCCCGACACCACCAGATGGACCGGCGGCGTCAGGCCCTGTCGCCGCAGGGCCAGGCAGGTTTCGTAGGCCACCGCCGCCCCCATGCTGTGGCCGAACAGCACATAGGGCCGGTCGCCGACCGACGGCATCGCCGCCGCCAGGGCGGCGGCTAACGCTTCCAGCGAGGCCGGTGGCGGCTCGTCCAGGCGGTCTTCCCGCCCGGGCGGCTGGACCGCCACCAGTTCGACCCCCGGCGACAGGCTGGCCGGCCACGAGCGATAGGCTCCGGCGCCGCCGCCGGCATGGGGCAGGCAGATCAGCCGGATCCGCGCGGCCGGGCGGGGATGAGGGATGCGGAACCAGCGCTGGCGCGCCACGGACCCGCTCAGGCCGGACATGCCGTACCGTCCTTGATCGTATCGCGAGGGGCGATCCCGGCCAGGGCCAGCGGTTGCGGCGGCGGCGGGGCGATCAGCCGGGGCGGGCCCAGGCGCCGGCCGATTTCCTGCCACAGCCGGCAGGTGGCGAGCTGGGCCTGGGTCAGGGCGGGATCGTCGGTGCCGCTCACCACCGCCGCATGGAACCGCCGCAACGCCCGGGCGACCGCTTCCGGCCACAGCGAGGTGAAGATCGCGTCGCAGCCGGCCGCCGCGGCCGGGCCGATTACCGCGGTCGAGGGCTGGGCCAGCGCCGGATCGGGCGCGAACATCGCCAACTGGCCGAGATCGTCGCGCGGCACATGGAGCCGTGGACTCCACAGCACCAGTCCATGGGTGTCGGTCAGGGTCAGGGTGCCGGCGGTGCTGCCCAGCACGATGCGGTGGAGCAGATGGGCATGGTTGTCGGGATCGGCCGGGGCGATCTCGTTCTGGACCCTGAGGGCGAACGGGATTTCGGCCAGCGTGCCGTCGAGGCTGGTGAACGGGCCGGCGCCGCGATCGCCGGCGGTGGACAGCGACCAGGGCCGCAGCCGGCCCAGCGCCCGGCCGAGGATGTCGAGCAGCGGAAACAGGACGTGGACGCTGCAGGTGGCGTCGAGATAAACCGGCGCCCGGGCTGCCAGCAGCCGTCGCGCGGTGGCGATGAAGCGGGCGACCGGGGCGACGTCGGGATAGAAGCTGTTGAGGCGATAGGCCGCGCCGCCGCGCCGCGCCGCCTGGAGGCAGGCGGCGAGTTCGTCGTGATGAACCGGATGTTCCTGCAACACCGCGATGCCGCGTTCGAGCAGGGCCCGCGCCAACTCGGTTCCGGCCCCGCCGACCACCCCCGCCCGCACCACCACGCAGGCGGCGTCGATTCCGGATGGCGGCAGGCTGGCCGGATCGGGATAGAGCGGAACGCCCTGGGCCCGCGCCACCGCGCGCGAGGCCGGGCTGCCGCGGGCGATCACGCCGACCACTTCGAACAGGTCGGGCAGCAAAGCGAGGCCGCGCAGATAGATCCGGCCGAAAGTGGTGCCGCAGACCACCACCCGCAGCCGGCGCGGGGGCGACGGGATCATATCGCCCCCTCTTCCATCCGTTCGGCCGCGATGTCGCCGGTCGAGGCCGGCAGCTCGACCACGGTCAGGTCGGCCAGGCCGGCGGTGAGAAGACCGGCCACCACGTCGCCCGGATCCAGTTCCTCCGCGGCCGTGCGCACGCCGGCGGCGGAGCGGATGCGCAGCAGGTGGCGTGCCGCCTGCGCCGCGACCGCCCCGCTCAGGCGATAGCTGTCGTCCGCGCGCAGCATCAGCCGGCGGCGTACCGCTCGGCCGGCATGGCGTCCGCTCATCGTCAGCGTCACGGTGTAATAGGACGGCCGGCCGGAGGTTTCGAGCGCGGCGATCCGCCTTAGCTCGGCGACCGCGGCGTCCAGCCGCGCCGCCGCGTCGGTGCTGGCGTCGTCGGCGGGGGCCAGTCCGGCGCCGGCTTGGGCGATTGCGGCGGGGATGTGGGCCGAGGGGGTGACATTGTACCATTCCGCCCAGGTCAGCCCGAGCCGGGCGGCGGTGCGTTCCAGGTCGCGGCTGAGGAAGGGCTGGGCATGGACCCGCCCGGGGAAGCCGGGGATCTCGGCCCCTTCGCGCGGGGTCAGCGCGCCCGGCCGTGCCGCCACGCCGTCCCAGGCCGCCCCGGCGCGGCCGAAGCCGTCGCGGGTGCTGAGCAGCAGGTCGGCGCCGGCGGCCGGGCTGCACGCCTCGCGGCCGCCGGCAAATCCCGCCAGCCGTTCCACCCGGTCGAATCCTTGCGTCGCCAGCCAGCAGGGCAGCAATTCGGACAGGCCGGGATAGCTTCCGGCGCAGAGCACGAACCGCCGTCCGGCGGTCGCGGCCCAGGGCGCCAACAGGCGGGCGAGGCGGTTGCCGCCGAAGGCATCGACATAATCGGCGCCGGCCGCCGCCGCCGCCCGCGCCACCCGGTCGCCGATCCGCCAGGACGGGCCGGCGCAATTGAGCACCACCGCGCAGCCGGCGCAGAACCGCGCCAGCGCCGCCGGATCCTCGGCATCGATCGCGACGGTCTCGCTCCGATCGCCCTGGACCGGCCGCGCCTGGCGGTGTCCGTCGCGGAGCGTCAGGGCGGATTCCCGCGCCAGCAGCGCGAGGGCGGCCCGGCCGACCGCGCCGCCGCTGCCGAGCAGGCCGATCCGGGGAAGGGGCGCCGCGCTCACGCCGCGCGCTCCAGGCCGAGCAGGGCGGCGGCGACCGCTTCGGCATGGGGCGGCCGCAGGCAGGTGAGATGGTTGCCGCCGATCGGTTCGATCCGCAGTTCGCCCAGGGCCAGTCCGCTCCAGAAGCCGCGCATGTCCGAGGCCAGCCCGGGGAGGAAATGCAGGGTCTCGTCGTCGTGCAGCAGCCGCAGACGGCCGGCGAACGGTGCCGGCTGGCAGGCCGCCACTGCGGCCAGGCTGTGGCGGAAGACCCGATAGAGCCCCAGCACCGGTTCGGCTCCGATCGTTCCGTCGCGCCGGCCGGCCGACCGGGCCAGGCTGGCCAGCCGTTCGGTCTGCGGCTTGCCGGCGAGGCGGGCGTAGCAGGCGGCCACCTCGGCGAAGGCGCCGTCGAGCCCGCCGAGGCATCCGGCCGGCAGCCGGTCGCCGTGACGGAGGCGCAGATGGGCGAGCGCGGCGGCCAGGACGCGGTCGTCGACGGTGTGGCCGGCGGCGGGGAGGTCGGCGCCGAGCAGGCCGCCGAACGCCCGTTCCAGCAGCAGTTCCTCCTCGACCCGGTAGCGGAAGCGGTCGCTGCTGATCACCGTCACCGGGCCGATCTCGGCCCCAGCCTCCAGCAGGGCGCGGCCGACCTCCAGCGCCAGCAATCCGCCCATGCAATAGCCGACCAGATCGATCCGCCTGGCGCCCTGGCCCCGCAGCAGTCCGGCATAGGAGCCGGCCAGCGTCTCGATCAGTCGCTCCGGCGGGAGAGCCAGATAGGACTCCTCGTCGGTGACGGTCAGGCCGAACAGCGCGGCGCCGTCGGCGCCGAGATGGGGCAGCACGGCGCGATAGGGAGCCAGCGTGCCGCTGCCGTCATGCAGCACCACCCGCAGCGTCCGGTTCTCCGCTCCGGCCGGTCGCAGCAGCGACAGCGGCGAGGCGGCCGGAGCGACGGCGGCGGCGGCCGGGACGGTGTCGCCCCGCCGCAGCCGGGTCGCGATCGCGGCGACGGTCGGGGCGCGCAGGATCTCGCGCAGCAGCCGGTCCCATTCCCAGCCGGTGGCCTCGGGCAGGGTGTCGCGCATCCGTCCCACCACCTGGGCGACCAGCAGCGAATCGCCCCCGGCAACGAAGAAATCCTCGTCACGGCCGATCCGCTCGCCGCCGAGGGCGGAGGCCCACAGCGCGGCAATCCGCCGTTCCAGTTCGTCGCGGGGCGGTTCGCCCGCGGCCGCCGGCGCCGGGCGCTGCTCCAGCCGGTGCGTCAGTGCCCGGCGGTCGAGCTTGCCGTTGGCGGTCAGCGGCAGCGCGGGCAGGATCTCGATCCGTGTCGGCAGCATGTAGTCGGGCAGGCGGGCCCGGGCATGCCCGATCAGGGCGGCAGGGTCGAGCGCCGCCCGGTCGGCAGGAAAGCGAAGGATGAAGGCGGTCTGCCCGGCCAGCGCCAGGGCGTCATCCTCGTCGGGATAGGCGCAGAGCAGGTCGGCGCCGGCCGTGGCGAACGCCTCCTCCCATTGACGGCGCGACAGGAAGGTCTGGTCGCGGTCGCGGCGCAGATCGGTGAAGCCCTCAAGCCCTTCCTTGAATTCCATCGAGGTCAGCAGCGACCGGATTTCCCGGGTGGCCTCGATCACCGCCAGGGTCCCGCCCGGTGCCGCCAGTTCG
>JBDLVO010000073.1:0-4720 GCA_039804805.1 Pseudomonadota bacterium | reverse complement strand
TCTCGACCAGACCCCGGTCGATCCCGGCTGCCGCTATTTCTTCGTCACCAATGCCACCCTGCTCAACGACCGGGTGTTCGGGATGCTGGAGCGGCATCGGCTGGGGATGATCGCGGTGTCGCTCGACGCCGCCGATGGCCCGACCTTCGACGAATTGCGCCGGCGCGGCCGTCAGGCCGATTGGGAGGCGCTGCTGGCCAATCTGGCCCGGTTGCGGGATCTGCGCCGCCGCAAGGGCTTCGTCTTCACCCTCAGCATGACGGTCAACCGCCGCAACCATGACCAGATCGGCCGCTTCGTCGATCTGGCGCTCGGGTTCGATGCCGAGCCGCTGTTGCTGCTGGTGACCAACCCCTACCAGACCGCCGCGTTCCAGCGCGATTTCCTCCATTTCACCCCGGAGCAGTTCGCGACGATGGAAGCCCAGATCGCCGCCGCCCTGCCCAAGGTGCGGGCGCGCGGGCTGCATGAGGCGGAAACCTTCCTGGCCGAACTGCGCCGCTGTTTGGCCAGCCATCGCGCCGGCGCCAATTCGCCGCTGCTTTTCGCCCTGCGCAAGGCGGCGCGGCGCGGGCTCGACCTGCTGCCGCCCGCTATCGGCGCCGCCGTGGTGCCACGCCTGCGGCGGTGGTGGTTCGGCCGTCAGCACCGCTGAGGCGACGCGCATGTCGATGCGGGGGCGAGGGGTTGGGCTTTCGCCCAAACCCAACCGGGGCGATGCCCCGGACCCCCTTTGTTTCGAGAAAAAGAGGAGGTCTGGAGGCGCCAGCCTCCAGGCGGGGGGCGGGGCGGCAGCCCCGCTGCCATCGGGAGGGATCGGATGGTGAGTGGCCCAGGCAACGCACTGGATGTCGGCGAGGAGATGTATCGCTGGGCCCGGGATCTGTTCCCGGTTCACCGCAGCCTGACCGGCCCCGGGGTTCGCCAGACCCTGGAATATCTGGCCCGGCTGCTGCCGGGGCTCGAAACCCGCGCGGTGGCGTCGGGCAGCCAGGCGTTCGACTGGACCGTTCCCGACGAGTGGACCCTGCGTGACGCCTATATCGCCGATGCGGATGGAAACCGGCTGGTCGATGTCCGGGCCAATACCCTGCATGTGGTCGGGTATTCGATTCCGGTCGATGGCTGGTTCGAGCGCGCGGAACTCGACCCCCACCTGCATTCCCTGCCGGATCAGCCCGACGCGATTCCCTACATCACCAGTTATTACCGGCGGTACTGGGGGTTCTGTCTCAGCCAGCGCCAGCGTGACGCCCTGCCGGCCGGGCCGTTCCGGGTGGTGATCGATGCCGATCTCCGTCCCGGCGTGCTCAATTACGGTGAACTGATCCTGCCCGGCCGGACCGAGCAGGAAGTGCTGCTCTCGACCTATGTCTGCCACCCCTCGATGGCCAACAACGAGCTGTCGGGGCCGGTGGTGACCACGGCGCTGGCGCGCTGGTTGGCCGGGCGCGACCGGCGGTACCGCTACCGCATCCTGTTCCTGCCCGAGACGATCGGCGCGATCGTCTATCTCAGTCGCCATCTGGAGGCGATGCGGGCCAATACCGTTGCCGGCTTCGTCGTCACCTGCATCGGCGACGATCGGGCCTATTCCTACCTGCCCAGCCGCCAGGGTGACAGTCTGGCCGACCGGGCCGCCCGCCATGTGCTCGGCCATCATGCCCCGGATTATCGCGCCTACCGCTTCCTCGATCGCGGCAGCGACGAACGGCAATACAATGCCCCGGGGATCGACCTGCCGGTCTGCTCGGTGATGCGGTCGAAATACCTGTCCTATCCCGAATACCACACCTCGCTCGACGATCTGTCCCTGATCAGTCCGGCCGGTCTGGCCGGAGGCTATGAGGCCCTGCGGCTTTGCCTCGAAGCGATCGAGCGCAATCTGGTGCCGGAAGTGACGGTGCTGGGCGAACCTCAGCTTGGCAAGCGGGGCCTGTATCCCTCGCTCTCGACCCGCGCCACCTTCGCCCAGGTGGCGACGATGAAGAACCTGATCGCCTATGCCGACGGCCGTCATGACCTGCTGACCATCGCCGAGATCATCGGGGTTCCGGTCTGGGCGCTGTATGAACTGGTCGATACGCTCGCGGGACACGGTCTGTTGCGTCTCGCCGAACGCGTCGCCTGAGCCGGGCCGCTCAGGCGGTCCTGGCTTTCTCCCGGCAGAGTCGTTCGATCTCGTCGAACTGTGTCAGGCTGGACATTTCGGTCGCGGAGAAGGACAGGCCGAGGTCGCGCTCCAGGGCCAGGATCAGCTCGATCTGGGCCAGGGAATCCCAGCCGGGGGTTTGCCCCAATCCCCCCCCCGCGAGGGAAACCGATGGCGCCACCCGCAGCACCCGTCGCACGATTCCCCCGACATCGAGCGCGGGGGCGGCTCCGTTTCCGGCCGTCATCCTGTCCCGCTGGGGGGAAGCGACGGCGGCGACGGGGGCCGCCATCGGCTGGAAGCCGAAACGGCCGGGTGACAGGCGGCCAGGTTCGATCACCGTCGCCGGGTCCGGTTCGGGGGCGGTGGCCATCGCCGCCACCTGCTCCGCCACTTCCTGGGCCAGCAGCGCCGGCGCATCGCCGCGCACCGTCTCCGAAAAAGCGGTGGCGACGAAGCCGGGGATCAGGGTCAGACCGCGCACGCCGTATCCCGCCTGCTGGCCGTCGAGTCGGGACAGGAAGCCGGCCATCATCGACTTGGCCGCGCTGTAATCCTCCCACCCGGCGAGGCCACGCAGCATGGCGGTCGAGCCGAGCCCGATCACCCGTCCCTTCTGACGGGCCAGCATCCCGGGCAGGGCGGCGGCGCACAGATCGCGCAAGGCGGCGAAATTGACCGCCACGAGATCCTCCAGCGTCGCCCGAAGCCCCGGCGAGGCCGCGTGGACGATCAATTCCAGGTCGGCCTGCGCGCCGGCGGCCCGGGCCAGGGCGGCGCGTCCCGACGCCTCGGTCAGGTCGGCGGAGACGAACGCCACCTCCCGGCCGAGCCCGTCCAGTCTGGCGCGCAGGGCGTCGCGCCGGGGGCCCTCGCCCCGGTCCTGCAACAGCAGGGCCCAGCCCTGCCGGGCCAATGTCCAGGCGATCGCGCCGCCGATTTCCCCACTGGCCCCGGTGATCAGCGCCCGTCCCGGTCGGGCCGTGCGCAGGATCGCCGCCGCCGCCGGCCGTTCCCAGCGCTCGGCGGTGGCCTGGACCCGCATGGTCGCCTCGACCACCACTTCGGCCCCGCGCAGGACCAGCACCCGAAGAGTCAGGGTCCGGGAGGCGGCGGCGACCGCACTGACACGGGCGCTGTAGCGCAGGTGGTCGCCGTAATGGACCGGTCGGGTCGCCCGCACCTCGTGACCAAGATAAAGCGACGGTTCCCCGGGAAAGATCATCCCGGCGATCGCCGAGAGCGGCGCGAGGACCAGATGCAGCGGCACGATCGGCACGCCGAAGCTCGTGGCGGCGGCGTGGGCGGAATCGTGGTGCAGGGGATTGCGATCCCCGCTCAGGGCGGCGAAGGTTTCGAAATCTTCCCGGGTGAAGTGCCGATCAAGCACGGCAAGGTCGCCGACGGCGAAATCGTCAAAGCAGCGGAGCACCGGCCTTATCCTTCCATGCCGTTTGCCTTGGGAACGACTCTAGGGCTGGTTGACCCGATCGATGACGGTCAGCCAAGCCGGCAGGGCCGGTGGGGAGGTGGTTTCGATGGTCCAGTGCCCCTCCCCGGCGTCGTCGAATCCGGCGGCGGCGAACACGCCGCGGGCCGGGCTGTTGCGTTCGGTCGGGATGATTTCGCCCCGCAGGATCGGCCAGTGCCGCCGGGCGGCGCGCAAGACGGCCCAGCGCGGTACCGCCGTCTCCAGCCCCCGTCCCAGCACGCGGCAGGACAGCAGGTAAAGATCGATCCGGCCGGCCCCATCCTCTTCGGGGCGCAGGATCAGCAGACCGATGTTCTCGAACGGCGACTGGCGGTCCTCGAGGCCGATCACCACCACGTCGGCCCCTCCGTCGCGCAGGGCCTCGAGATCACGCAAACCATAGCGGCGGGTGGTGGTGTTGAACTGGTTGGTCTTCTGGCACAATTGCGCTGCCCGCTCGCCATTGCCGGGCATCAGCGGGGCGAGGGTCAGGCGCATCTCCAGCCCGGCGAAGAAATCCTCCAGGCTGGCGGCCTCGCTACGGGCCTGGGTCCGCTCGCGGCGGCGGGCGTAATCCTCGATCCGGCCGCGATCCTCCGCCGTCACGGTTGCCGCCGCGAGGTAGGGGCAGGACTCGAGCGCATCGACATAGCCGGTCGGATCGGCCGGCAAATCGAGGACGCGGACGGCGGGCAGGTTGCGCCGGATCGCCTCGCGCTCGGCCGGATTGTCGTCGATGAACAGGATCGAGGCTTCGCCCAGCGCCAGTTCGGCGGCGATTTCCCGCAGATTCCGCCATTTCGGCTGCCAATTGATGCGATGCGCGGAAAAATCGCCGGGGCGCAACACCATCGCCGGCAGCGTTTCCAGCGCCCGCAGCGCGAGGTCCGTATCGTTCTTGCTGGCGATCGCCAAGGCGATGCCGCGGCGGGTGAGCGCCTTGAGATGGCGCTGGAACGCGGCATAGGCATTGCCGGGGTAGTCGCCGCCGATGGCGAGCCCCTCCACGCCGTCCTCGCCGAGCACGCCGCCCCACAGGGTGTTGTCGAGATCGACCACCACCAGCCGGGTGCTTTTGCCCAGTACCGCCAAGGTCA
>JBDLVO010000072.1:0-2861 GCA_039804805.1 Pseudomonadota bacterium | reverse complement strand
GGCCGCGATGGGCGCAAGCTCAAATGCGCCAAATGCGGCAACGTGTGGTTCCAGTCCCCGCTCCGGCTGGAGGAGGACGAGCCGCTCGGCGACGCGTTCGACCTCGCGGCGACGGCGCCCGGGCCGGATCCCGAACCGGAGGCCGAGCCGTTGCCGACCTTCGACCTCGCCCCCGATCCGGTGGCGGCGGAAGCGCGGCTGCCCGATCTCGACTTCGCCCCCGAACCGACCTTCGGCCGGGCGGCGACCCAGGCCGAGCCGGAAGAGCCGCCGGCCGGGCTGATGGAACTCGGCACCCGGCCGGTGCCGGACCTGTTCGCCCCGCCGGCCGACGAGCCGCGCCATCGCGGCGGCATCGCCGCGCTGTGGGCGCTGCTGGGCCTGCTGGTGCTGGGGGGCCTCGGCGGGGCCGCCTATTATTTCCAGGATCCGCTGGTCGAGGCGGTGCCCGAGGCCGGCACCCTGCTGACCTCGGTCGGGCTGCGCCACGAACAATTGGGCGCCGGGCTCGAACTGCGCAAGGCCGGCAGCCCCGAACGCTTCGTCCGCAACGACACCGAGGTGCTGCGGGTGTGCGGCCTGATCGTCAATGTCAGCGATCGCCTGCGTCCGGTGCCGACGATGAAGCTGGTGCTGCTCGACAAGGCCGGGCAGCCGGTCCAGGAGGAACTGGCCCGGCCGCCGGTGTCGATGCTGGCGCCCCATCCGCAGGGCTCGGCCCCGTTCTGCATCCTGCGCGACCGCCCCGACCCCAACGCGGTCGAGGTGGTGGTGGTGTTCACCGACCAGGACGCCGCCAATGCCCCGATGGCGCGGCCGCTCGACCGCGCCCCCGCCCGTCCGGCCGACGCGCCGCCGCCGCCGGCGCCCGAGGGCGACGGCCCGTCCGTTCCGGCCGCCCCGCCCGCTCCGGCGGGCGAGGCCCCGCCGGCTCCGGCTCCGACCCCGGCCCGCCCCGCGCCCTGACCTCCGGCAAGGCCCTTGACGGGCCGGTTGAGCCCTGTCAGAAGAACCCCCCGGGGTGGGTGATCCGCCCCCGTGGAGATTTGACCGCTTGCCGCCACGTCAAAACGGCTAAGTGGGTGCATCGCGATGGCGACGTTTCCCAGCGTCTGATGCCCCTGGTCCCTTGTGGGTAGGATCGAGGAGGGCTTGCCTGTGTCCAAAAAGAATTTCCTGTTCACCAGCGAATCGGTGTCCGAAGGGCACCCCGACAAGGTTGCCGACCGGATTTCCGATACCGTGGTCGACGCCTTCCTGGCGGCCGAGCCGCAGGCGCGTGTCGCGGTCGAGACCCTGTGCACCACCAATCTGGTGGTTCTCGCCGGTGAGGTGCGTGGCCCCGCTTCGGTCACCAAGGACCAGCTGATCGAGGCGGCCCGCGCCGCGATCAAGGACATCGGCTACGAGCAGGACGGCTTCCACTGGAAGAACGCCGAGGTGCAGTACCACGTCCATGCCCAGTCGGCCGACATCGCCGTCGGCGTCGACGCCGCCGGCAACAAGGACGAGGGCGCGGGCGACCAGGGCATCATGTTCGGCTACGCGGTCGACGAGACCGACACCCTGATGCCGGCGCCGATCTATTATTCGCACGAAATCCTGAAGAGCCTCGCCGCCGCCCGCCATTCCGGCGCCGCCTCGCTGCTCGAGCCCGACGCCAAGAGCCAGGTCACCCTGGAATATCGCGACGGCCGCCCGGTGCGCGCCGCCTCGGTGGTGGTGTCGACCCAGCATGCCGAGCGCGCCAGCCAGGAAGAGCTGCGTGAGCTGGTCCGTGCCCACGTCCTCCAGGTGCTGCCCGAGGGCTGGTTCCCCGACGAGGAGCATTTCTACGTCAACCCGACCGGCCGTTTCGTCATCGGCGGCCCGGACGGCGACACCGGCCTGACCGGGCGCAAGATCATCGTCGACACCTACGGCGGCGCCGCGCCGCATGGCGGTGGGGCGTTCTCGGGCAAGGATCCGACCAAGGTCGACCGTTCGGCCGCCTATGCCGCCCGCTACCTCGCCAAGAACGTGGTCGCCTCCGGTCTGGCCAGCAAGTGCGTGATCCAGTTGTCCTACGCCATCGGCGTGTCGAAGCCGCTGTCGGTCTATGTCGACACCTTCGGCACCAATCAGGTCGATGAGGACAAGCTGTCCGAGGTGCTCCAGCAGTTGGTCGATCTCAGCCCGCGCGGGATCCGCACCCATCTCGGCCTCAACAAGCCGATCTACGCCCGCACCGCCGCCTATGGCCATTTCGGCCGCACCCCCGACGCCGATGGCGGTTTCTCGTGGGAGCGCACCGATCTGGTCGACGCGCTGAAGCGGGCGTTCTGATCCGGCGATGGACCAGGGTGGCCCCGAGCCGGGCGCGGCGACGCGGCCGCGTTTCTTCGGACGCCGCAGCGGCAAGCCGCTGCGGCGCACCGCCCTTGGTCTGATCGAGTCCCTGCTGCCCCGGCTGGCGATCGCCATCCCCACGCCGGGGCAGCGGCTTGATCCCGTTTCCCTGTTTCCCGCTCCGGTCCGCGCCGTCTGGCTCGAGGTCGGATTCGGTGGCGGCGAGCATCTCGCCGACCTGGCCGCGCAGCATCCCGACATCGGGATGATCGGCTGCGAGGTGTTCCGCAACGGCATCGCCAGCCTGCTCGGCCATGTCGAGCGGCGCGGCCTCGCCAATGTCCGCCTGTTCCCCGAGGATGTCCGCCTGCTGCTGCCGGCCTTGCCCGACGCCAGCCTGGAGCGGGCGTTCGTGCTGTTCCCCGACCCGTGGCCGAAGGCCCGCCACGCCGAGCGCCGCTTCGTCAATCCCGACAATCTCGACCAGCTCGCCCGCCTGCTGAGCGATGGCGGCGAAGTGCGGGTTGCCAGCG
>JBDLVO010000071.1:0-2925 GCA_039804805.1 Pseudomonadota bacterium | reverse complement strand
TGTTCCGACCTCCCAATTCAAAGGGGATAGGTGCCGGCGCATGGGCGGCCTGTCCCTCCTTCGTCACAAGTCGCCGCTTGGCCAGGGCTGGGGCAAGGTTGAAAAACGGCAATCTATTCTTGCCGTTCCCCGTCTATTTATCAAGTTTTGATGGTCCTACCCTGCGTGTAATTCATATCGATGGACTTTCACCCTTAGCGAGCGAGGGGCTCCGCCGCGCGCGTTCCGGCGCCGGTCAGCGCTGTTTTTGATTGAACCGCGCGGTGCCGGCCCGCATGCTGGAGCCAATCAAACAAACAAGGGTCCGGCCGTCGCGGCCAGGATCGAGAAACGGACCGGGGAGACCGACGTCGGATGACCGCAGCCTGGGATGCGGCGCGCGCCCGCGCGCTGATCGAGGATCACCGCCCGGTGCGGGGCGGCCTGCTGCCGGCGCTGCACGCGCTGCAACGCGATTTCGGCTACATCGACAGCGCGGCGACGCCGCTGCTGGCCGAGGCCTTCGGCCTGTCCCAGGCCGAGGTGCATGGGGTGATCGCCTTTTATCACGAGTTCCGCCGCACCCGGCCCGGCCGCCATGTCGTCCGGCTGTGCGTGGCCGAGGCCTGTCAGGCCCGCGGCGCCGAGGCGCTGCTGGCCGGGCTGCGCGACCGGCTGGGGATCGGCCTGGGCGAGACCAGCGCCGATGGCGCGGTGACGCTCGAACCGGTCTATTGCCTGGGCAATTGCGCCCTCGGCCCGGCGGCGCTGATCGACGACGAACTGCATGGCCGGCTCGATGGCGCGGGGCTGGCCGAGGCGATCGGATGAGCCGGCCGGTCACGGTTTACGTCCCGCGCGACGCCGCCGCTTTGTCGGTCGGCGCCGACCGGGTGGCGTGGGCGATCGAGGCCGAGGCGGCGGCGCGCCACCGGCCGGTGCGGCTGGTGCGCAACGGCAGCCGGGGCCTGCTGTGGCTGGAACCGCTGGTCGAGGTCGCCACTGCGGCCGGGCGGGTCGCCTATGGTCCGGTCACTCCCGAGGCGGTGCCCGAATTGTTCGAGGCCGGCTTCCTCGACGGCGGCGCCCATCCGCTCGGCCACGGCCCGACCGAGGAGATCCTCTATCTCAAGCATCAGGAGCGGCTGACCTTCGCCCGCTGCGGGGTGATCGACCCGCTGTCGGTCGAGGAGTATCAGGCCCATGGCGGTTTCGCCGGGCTGGCCCGCGCGCTGGGGATGAGCGCGGCCGAGATCGTCGCCGAGGTCACCGCCTCCGGCCTGCGCGGGCGGGGCGGCGCCGGTTTTCCCACCGGGATCAAATGGGGCACCGTGCTGGCGGCGACGGCGGAGGAGAAATTCGTCTGCTGCAATGCCGACGAGGGCGACAGCGGCGCCTTCGCCGACCGGATGATCCTCGAAGGCGATCCGTTCCTGCTGATCGAGGGGATGACCATCGCCGCGCTGGCGGTGGGGGCGCGCCAGGGCTACGTCTATCTGCGCTCGGAATATCCCCACGCCGCCGCCACCCTGGCCGAGGCGATCCGGCTGGCCTATCGCCAGGACTGGCTGGGCGAGGACATCCACGGCTCGGGCCGGGCGTTCCATCTCGATCTGCGGGTGGGGGCGGGCTCCTATGTCTGCGGCGAGGAGACCGCGATGCTGGAAAGCATCGAGGGCAAGCGCGGCACGGTGCGGGCCAAGCCGCCGCTGCCGGCGATCAGCGGCCTGTTCGGCCGGCCGACGGTGATCAACAACGTCCTCACCCTGACCTCGGTGCCGGTGGTGCTGGCGCGCGGCGCCGCCTATTACCGCGATTTCGGCGCCGGCCGCTCGCACGGTACCCAGCCGTTCCAACTCGCCGGCAACATCCGCCAGGGCGGGCTGGTCGAACTGGCGTTCGGGGTGTCGTTCCACGATCTGGTCTACCGCTTCGGCGGCGGCACCGCCTCGGGTCGGCCGCTGCGGGCGATCCAGGTCGGCGGACCGCTCGGGGCCTATCTGCCCGCCGACGGGCTCGACCTCGCCGCCGATTACGAAACCGTCGCCGCCGCCGGGGCGATGCTCGGCCATGGCGGCATCGTCGTGTTCGACGACACGGTGCGGATGGAGCGGATGGCCCGCTTCGCGATGCGGTTCTGCGCCGACGAATCCTGCGGCAAATGCACTCCCTGCCGGATCGGTTCGCAACGCGGACTCGAATTGCTCGACCGCATCGCCGCCGGCCAAGGCGGGGACGCGGATTTCGCCTTGCTGGAGGATCTGTGCGAGGTGATGAGCGAGGCCTCGCTCTGTGCGATGGGCGGGCTGGCCCCGCTGCCGGTCAGGAGCGCGCTACGCCACTTCCCCGAGGATTTCGGCCGGGAGCGGCCGGCATGAGCGCGCCCGATCTCGGCACCCCGGCGGTGGAGGGGGCGGCGCCGGTCGCGCTGACCATCGACGGCCAGCCGGCGCGGGTGCCGGCCGGCACCTCGATCCTGCGCGCCGCCGCGACGATCGGGATCGAGATCCCCCGCCTGTGCGCCACCGCCGCGCTCGCCGCCCATGGCTCGTGCCGGCTGTGCATCGTCGAGATCGCCGGACGGCGCGGCACCCCGGCCGCCTGCACCACCCCGGTCGAGGCGGGGATGGTGGTGACCACCGACACCCCCCGGTTGGCGAGAATCCGGCGCGGGATCGTCGAGCTGTATCTGTCCGACCATCCCGCCGATTGCCTGACCTGCGCCGCCAACGGCGCCTGTGAATTGCAGGCGGTGGCGGGCCGGGTCGGGCTGCGCCGGGTGCGCTATCCCGCCGGGGGGGCGAGCCATCTCGCCGCGCCGGCCGAGGCCGCCACCCCCTATTTCGTCTACGACCCGGCCCGCTGCGTGGTCTGCGCCCGCTGCGTCCGCGCCTGCGCCGAGATCCAGGGCAATTTCGCCCTGACCATCGTCGGGGGGGGGGGGGG
>JBDLVO010000070.1:0-3688 GCA_039804805.1 Pseudomonadota bacterium | reverse complement strand
CCGAGGGCGTGACCAGCCTCCGCCCGCTTGGCGCGGTCGGGGTCGGACAGCAAATTGAGCGCCTCGGCCGAGGTCAGCTCGGCCCCGCCGACCGGGAAGCGCAGCCGGGCGATGGTTTCCTCGAACAGCCGGTGCCACGCCGCCGTCCCGCAGACATGCAGGTCATGCAGCATCTTCTCCAGTTCGTCGGAGAGCTGGTGCGGCCGGAACACCCGCAGGTCGCGCAGCCAGGGGGCATAGCGCGCCGCCGCCGGGTCGGTCAGCAGCCCTTCCAGCGTCGCGTCGTCGAGCCGGTTGATCTCGAGGGTGAAGAACAGGGTGTGGGTCGAGATGTCGGTGACCCGTTCCTGCATCCCCTGAAGGAAGCGGCCGCGCGGGGCGTCGGCGACGTCGCCGGCATAATGCAATTGGGCGTAGGACAGGATGCGGCCGAACACCTCGCCGATCCGCTCATATTCGACGATCGCGGCGGCGAAGCCGGCGCTGTCGAGGCCGGCGAGCCGGCCGGCGAAACGGGTCTCGAACCCCTTGGCGGCGGTGGCGACCTCGGTCAGGTCGCGATCCAGTTGCGGGCAGTCCGTTGCGGGATACAGATCGGACAGGTCCCATTCCGGAAGGGCTTCGTTCGCACCTGCGGAACCGTGATGAGTCATGCGCAACCTCCTTGTGCCGTGCGCGAATATAGGTATCACTGTTAGCGGGGAACAGGGAGATCGTCGCATGGAGGATATTCGCGCCTGGACCAGCCTGCCCGGGATGTTCTTCGATCAGGCGGAGCGACTGGGGGAAAAGCCGTTTCTGGTGGCGCGACGGCAGGGGGAATGGCGGGCGCGCTCGTGGCGCGCCACCGCCGAGCAGGTGCTTGCCCTGGCCGCCGGGCTGTCGGCGCTGGGAGTCGGACCGGGGGACCGCGTCGCCCTGATCGGCGAGAACCGGCCGGAATGGGCGATCGCCGATCTGGCGATCATGACCGTCGGCGCGATCACCGTGCCGGCCTACACCACCAACACCGTGGCCGACCACGCCCACATCCTGGCCAATTCCGGGGCGCGGCTGGCGATCGTGTCGAGCACGGCGCTGGCGATGCGGGTGCTGGCCGCCGCCGCCGAGGTGCCGGCCCGGCCCGACGTGATCCTGATCGATTCCCCGTTCGCCGAGGCGCCCCCCGGCATCACCCGCCATCTGTGGGACGAGGTGCTGGGCCGCGGCCGGGCCGAGGGCGATTTCGCCGCCCTGCGCGCCGGGGTGCGCGCCTTGACCCGCCGCCATACCGCCTGCATCATCCACACCTCCGGCACCGGCGGGGTGCCGAAGGGGGTGATGCAGTCGCACGGCTCGATCCTGCATAACTGTGCCGGCGCGGCCCGGCTGGTCCACGACCTCAATCGCGGCATCGATCAGGACGAGGTGTTCCTGTCGTTCCTGCCGCTGTCGCACGCCTACGAGCACACCGCCGGCCTTTATCTGCCGATCGCGATCGGTGCCAGCATCCACTGTGCCGACAGCATCGAGCAGCTGGCCGCCAACATGCTCGAAGTGCGGCCGACCATCATGACCGCCGTGCCCCGCCTCTACGAGACGATGCGCAGCCGGATCCTCAAGGGGCTGGCCAAGAGCGGTCAGGCCAAGCGCAGCCTGTTCAGCGCCGCGCTGCGGCTGGGCGGCCGCCGGCTCGACCAGCGTGGCCGGCTCGGCCCGCTCGACGCCCTCGCCGACCGGGTGCTCGACCGGCTGGTGCGGCGCAAGGTCCATGAGCGCTTCGGCGGCCGGCTGAAGGCGTTCGTTTCGGGCGGCGCGCCGCTGTCGCCCGAGGTCGGGCGGTTCTTCCTGTCGCTCGGGGTGCGGATCCTTCAGGGTTACGGCCAGACCGAGGCCGCCCCGGTGATCAGCGTCAACCGCCCCGGCCGGGAACGGCCCGACACGGTCGGCCCGGCGCTCGACGACGTCGAACTGCGCATCGGCGACGACGGCGAGATCCTGGTGCGCGGCGAGTTGGTGATGCAGGGCTACTGGCAGGACCCGGTCTCCACCGCCACCGCGATCGATGCCGAGGGCTGGCTGCATACCGGCGACGTCGGGGTGATCGAGGCCGATGGCTGTCTGCGCATCACCGATCGCAAGAAGGACATCATCGTCAATTCCGGCGGCGACAACGTCTCGCCGCAGCGGATCGAGACCCTGCTGACCCTCCAGCCCGGTATCGCCCAGGCGATGGTGCATGGCGACCGCCGGCCCCATCTGGTGGCGCTGATCGTGCCCGAGCCCGACCGGGTGGTCCAGGCGCTGGGCAGCCGGCCGGGCGGGGTGCTGATCGAGCATCCCAGCCTCAAGGCCGAGATCGCGATGGCGGTCGAGCAGGTCAATGCCCGCCTCGCCCCGGTCGAGCGGATCCGCCGCTTCGCCGTGCTGGCCGAGCCGTTCTCAGTCGAGAACGGGCTGCTGACCCCGACGATGAAGATCCGCCGCCACCTGATCCGCGAGAGCCATGCCGAAATCCTCGACGGCATGTACGAGGATCGCGCCGCCGCCCGCGCGGCGCGGTCGCGGGCCGATGCGATGTAGGCGTCGTCCGCAAGGATTGGGCTTTCGCCCAAACCCAACCGGGGCGATGCCCCGGACCCCCTTGGTTTTTGTCGGAATGGGGGTGGGGCATCGCCCCGGCCGTCGCTGTTGCTTTCGGCCGGGCGGTTGCCTTATGAGTGGGGCCGTCTCCCGCCGCGTCGGCCGTTGCGCCGTCACGCCGCCGCCCCCCTCCGCCGGGGCGTTTCCCCCTTGCCGATCAGGTGTCTTTCCCCATGACTCCCGCCGCCCGTCTCCAGGCCGCCATCGAGGTCCTGTCCGCGATCGAGAAATCGGCCCGACCGGCCGATTCCGCCGCCGCCGCCTATTTCCGCGAACGCCGCTACATCGGCGCCAAGGACCGCCGCGCCATCGCCGAGCGGGTGTGGCGGGTGCTGCGCCATCAGGCCCGGCTCGATTGGTGGATCGCCCGCTGCGAGGCCGAGGGCGGCAGCCGGGCCCGGGTGCTGGCCGACCTCGCCTTCCAGGGCGAGCCGGTGACGCCCGACCTGTTCCGGGGGCCGCATTCCGCCTGGGCGCCCGAGCCGGACGAAACCCGGATGATCGAGTGGCTGCGCGAGACCCGCTCGCTGTTCCACCACGAGATGCCGGCCGAGGTGCGCGGCGAATATCCGGCCTGGATCGCGCCGCGCCTCGCCGCCTTGTTCGGCGATCGTCTGGCCGACGAGATGGGGGCGATGCGCGACGAGGCCCCGCTCGACCTGCGGGTCAACCGGCTGAAGGCGACGCGCGAGCAGGCGATCGCCGCGCTGGCCGCCGAGGGGATCACGGCCACCCCCACCGCCTTGTCGCCGCTCGGGCTGCGGCTGGCGTCGCGGGTGGCGCTGGTCCAGGTCCAGGCGTGGCGCGACGGGCTGGTCGAGGTCCAGGACGAGGGCTCGCAGCTGGTGGCGCTGCTGGTGGGGGCGCGGCCGGGAATGGCGGTGGTCGATTATTGCGCCGGGGCCGGCGGCAAGACCCTGGCGCTGGCGGCCGAGATGGCCAACAAGGGCCGGCTGGTGGCCTGCGACGTCGCCGAATGGCGGGTCGATCGTGCCGGCGACCGTCTGCGCCGCGCCGGGGCCCACAACGTCACCCGGCGGGTGATCGACGGCGAATCCGACAAATG
>JBDLVO010000069.1:0-5378 GCA_039804805.1 Pseudomonadota bacterium | reverse complement strand
GGCGGATCAAGGCGGGCAAGGAGATGTTCGCCTACGTCGTCAACCGCACCAGCCACGGCAACCATTACTGGGTGCTGGCCCACATCACCCCCAGCTTTGATTCCGAGCAGCGGATCATCGGCTTCCATTCCAACCGCCGCGCGCCGGAACGCGTGCCGCTCGAACGGGTGATCATCCCGCTCTATCGCGCGCTGCGAGAGCGGGAACAGGCCGTGGCCGATCCCGAGGCCGCCGTCTCCGCCGGCGAGGCCCATCTGCGCGCCCATCTCGAGCAATTGGGAGTAGGCTATGACCGCTTCATCTTCTCGCTCTAGCCCGAAGCCCGGCCCGGCCGGCAATGCCCGCTTCTCCTCGCTGTGTCTGGCCCGCTGGGCGGCGACCGGAACGGTGGTGACCGCCCTGGCGATCGTCGCCGAGGATGCGCTGGTGGGGGAAATCTCGCCGCTGTCGCTCGGGATCTCGGCGCTGGCGCTGACGCTGTCGGTGCTGACGCTGGTGATGCTGCGGCGGTTGCGGCGGCTGCTGGTGCAGGCGGCGGTGACGATGGAGGCGGTGGCGGCGGGCGATTTCGAGGCGCGGCTGGTCGGCTATCGTGAGACCGGCGCGGTCGGCAGCCTGATCGACGCCACCAACGACCTGATCGACCGCACCGATTCCTTCGTGCGCGAGGCCGCCGCCTCGATGGGCTCGGTCAGCCGGGGCCAGTATTTCCGCCGCATCGTCGAGCGCGGCATGCTGGGCCAGTTCCTGGTCAGCGCCCGCCAGATCAACGCCGCCACCGAGGCGATCGAGCAGAAGGTGGACAAATTCGCCAAGGTGACCTCCACCTTCGAGGCCTCGGTCGGCGAGGTGGTGCGGCTGACCGCTGCCGCCGCCGCCGAATTGCATGCCACCGCCGAGGGAATGGCGCGGACCGCCGCCGCCACCAGCGGCACCGCCGCCGCGGTCGCCGCCGCCGCCGAGGAGGCGTCGCACAACGTCCAGACCGTTTCCGCCGCCGCCGAGCAGCTTTCGGCCTCGGTGCGCGAGATCAGTGCCCAGGTGGCCAAATCCTCGACCGTGGCGGGCGAGGCGGTGGCCCAGGCCGGCCGCACCAACGATCTGGTCCAGGGCCTGTCCGAGGCCTCGACCCGGATCGGCGAGGTGGTCGGGCTGATCACCGACATCGCGGCGCAGACCAACCTGCTGGCGCTGAACGCGACGATCGAGGCGGCGCGGGCCGGCGAGGCGGGCAAGGGCTTCGCGGTGGTGGCCAACGAGGTCAAGGGTCTGGCCAACCAGACCGGCCGCGCCACCGGCGAGATCGGCACCCAGATCGCGGCGGTGCAGTCGGCCAGCGGCGATTCGGCCACGGCGATCCGCTCGATCGCCGACACCATCGGCAAGGTGAGCGACTATGCGGCGGCGATTTCGGCGGCGGTGGAGCAGCAGGGCGCCGCCACCCACGAAATCGCGCTCAATGTCGAACGCGCCGCCCAGGGCACCAGCGAGGTGACCGCCAACGTCCACCGTCTGTCGGCGGGGGCGGAGGAAACCGGCCACGCCGCCGGGGAGGTGCTGACCGCCGCCGGCGACCTGTCGCGCCAGTCGGAACAGCTTGGTCAGGCGGTGGCCGGCTTCCTGTCCGAACTGCGCAAGGTGATCTGAGCTTTCATCCCCTGCGAGGTCCCCCCACCTTGGGCCGGGCGGCAACGCCCGGCCTCCTTTTTTGCGGCGCCGCCGCCGGCACGAAAAACCCGCCGAGTCCGAGGACTGGGCGGGTTGTTCGTGCTCCCGGGGATGGTCGGAGTGAGAGGATTCGAACCTCCGGCCCCTGCCTCCCGAAGACAGTGCTCTACCAGGCTGAGCTACACTCCGTCACCGGGGAGGGGCGTCTTATAGTCCGATCCGCGGGCTTTGCCAACCGCCCTGATCGCCGCCGTGAAAAAAGTCCGCGCGGTCCGCCGTCGGCACATGAAAAAGCCCCGGCTCTTGCGAACCAGGGCTTTTTGCTTCTCGCCGCGGCGAACCGCGTTGGATGGTCGGAGTGAGAGGATTCGAACCTCCGGCCCCTGCCTCCCGAAGACAGTGCTCTACCAGGCTGAGCTACACTCCGTCAGCGGCGAGGCCCGTCTTATAGCGGTATCCCCCGGCCCAGGCAAACGAAATTTTGTAAAAAATCACATCCCTTCCACCCGGCCCGGCCCACGGGCGGGAGCCCGTGCAACCTGACGGTCGTGCCTCCGGCGCGGATCAGGTCGGGCGCGGCGGGCGGGGCGGCAGGTGGCGGAGGATGGCGGCGACCAGATCATCGACCATCACCGGCTTGACCACCCGCTCGACCATGCCGGCGGCGGCGCAGCGGCGGCGTTCCTCGTCCATCGCATGGGCGGTCAGACCGATCACCGGCAGGCCGGGGGCGATCTGGCCGACGGCGCGGGCGAGGTCGTAGCCGTCCATTTCCGGCATCTGCACGTCGGTCAGCACCAGATCGAACCCGCCGGCCCCGGCCGCGCGCAACGCATCGAGGGCGAGGCGGCCGTTCTCGAAGCAGCTCAGCCGGGCCCCTTCGCCGCCCAGCATGTCCTCCAGCACCAGCCGGTTGACCGGGTTGTCCTCGGCCCCCAGCACCCGCAGTCCGGCGAGGCGGCGGCCCGGTTCGGGCGGCGGCGCGGGGGGGGGCTCGGTCAGCAGGCGGCGCAGCGCGCGCGGGCGCAGCGGCCGCTCCAGCAGGGTGGCCCCGGCCAGCGGCGGGGCGGGCTGGCCGGGCTCGGTCAGCACGGCGACGCGGCCGCCCTGGGCAAGGCGGGCCTCGACCCGGCTCCGCAGCGCCGGATTGACCAGGGCGGCCGCGTCGGTCACCAGCAGGGCGGCGGAATCGGCGGCGGCGGGGGCGGGGGTGCGGCGGACCCGGGGGGCGGCGCCGACGATCAGCTCGGCCTCGTCCTCGGGCAGGCCGAGCAGGGCGATCTCTTCCGCCGGCCAGGGCGGCGGCGGCTCGGCCCCGACCAGCGGCAGGGTGACGGTGAAGGTGCTGCCGCCGCCGGGGACGCTGCTGACGGCGATGCGGCCGCCCATCAGCCCGACCAGATCGCGGCAGATCGACAGGCCAAGCCCGGTGCCGCCGAAGCGGCGGGTGGTCGAGCCGTCGGCCTGCTCGAACGGCTTGAACAGCCGCTCGACCATTTCGGGGGCGATGCCGATGCCGCTGTCGGCCACCGCCAGCAGCAGCCGGGCGCCATCGGCGACGGCGGTCAGGGTGACCGAGCCGCCCGAGGGGGTGAACTTGATCGCATTGCCGAGCAGGTTGACCAGCACCTGCCGCAGCCGGTTGGGGTCGCCCAGGCAGCGGACGGGCAGGTCGGCCGCCTCGCGCACGGTCAGGCGCAGCCGTTTGGTCCGGGCGCGCGGCGCCAGCAGATCGACCGCGCCGTCGATCACCGCGCCGAGGTCGAGCGGAATGCATTCCACCGCCATCTTGCCGGACTCGACCTTGGAGAAATCGAGGATGTCGTCGATCACCTGGCTGAGGCCGTGGCTGGCCTCGACGATGCGGGCGAACAGGTCGTGGCCGGGCGGGCCGGCCAGCTCGCGCTGGCCGATCTGGGCCAGGCCGAGGATGGCGTTGAGGGGGGTGCGGATCTCGTGGCTCATGTTGGCGAGGAAGGCGCTCTTGGCCTCGGTCGCCGCCTCGGCCAGTTCCTTGGCCTGGGCCAGCTCGCGGGTGCGCTCGCGCACGATCTCCTCCAGCCGGTGGCGGTGGCGGTCGAGTTCGGCCGCCTGCCGCTTGCGGTCGGAAATGTCGCGCACCAGGCCGATGCCGATCCATTGCCTGTTCTGGCGCACCGCCGACAGCGACAGCTCGATCGGGAACGGGGTCCCGTCCTTGCGCAGGGCGACGAACTCGATGGTGCGGCCGAGCGGATTGCCCTCGCCGGCGGCGCGGAAGGTGGCGAAGCCGCGCCGGTAGAGCCGGCGGTAGCGGGCCGGCACCAGCAGGTCGCCGGTGCGGCGGCCGAGGATCTCGTCGGCGCGGTAGCCGAAGATCCGCTCCGACGCCGCGTTCCAGAAGGCGATCTCGTCGCGTTCGTTGATGATCACCACCCCGTCCTGGGCGCAGGCGCCGATCGAGCGGAAGCGGGCCTCGCTGTCGCGCAGGGCGTTTTCGGCCTCGATCCGGTCGGTGACGTCGAGGAACACGCCGAGATGGCCGGTGTCGAAGGCGATGGCCGAATGCAGCATGGTGCGCACCCGCCCGTCGCGGCAGGTGACGCGACATTCCATCGGCTCGATGTCGCCGCCGGTGCGGGTGGCGGCTTGCATCGCCGCGTTCCACGATTCGATCATCTCGTGGCGGTAGGCGGGATCGGGATAGGCCCGCCGCCACCATTCGTCGAGGGTGGCGATCTCGTCCGGGCCATAGCCGAAGGTCTGGAGGAAGCGGTGGTTGCGCAACAGGAAGGTGCCGTCGGCGGCGACGAAGCCGAGTGCGACCGGGGCGGCCTCGAACAGGCGGCGGAAGCGGTGTTCGCTGGCCTGCCGGCTGGCGTCGAGCCGGATCCGCTCGGTGAAGGCCTGGCTGGTGCGCCGGGCCAGCATCAGCACGATGGCGATGATCAGTCCGAGCGCCAGCAGCGAGCCGGCGAGGCTCCAGGCGAACACCCGGTCGGCGGTGGCGCCCAGGATCTCGATGTCGCGCTGGCCGTCGGCATCGACCCGGCCGGCGCGGCGTTCGAGATCGGCGAAGGCGACCCGCAGCGCCACCGCGCGGCGGGTGTCGCCCGAGGGCAGGTGGCGCCAGGATTCGAGCTGGCGCTGGAATTCGCCCAGGCTGCGGCGGAACCCCTCGGCGTCGGCGGCGCCGTTGCGTTCGGGATCGACCGCCCGCTCGAACGAGCCGACCGCCTGCAACAGCAGGGCCAGCCCGGCCTCGCGGCTGAACGGCGAGCCGCCCTGGCCGTCGTCGAGGCTGGCCTGGAGGAAGCCGCGGCCGAGGTCGAGCCGGGCCTGACGCAGCTCGCCCAGCCGCCACGCCGCCTGCTGGAGCGAGGCGCGCTGTTCGAAATGCAGCCAGGACAGCAGCCCCACCACCACCGCCCCCAGCAGCACCGCGAGCAGGATCCAGCGGCCGAGCAGGGTCGGGGCGGGCGGGCCGCCGGGGGTGGGGGCCGGATCGGCGGTGGGGCTCATCGGGGCGGGTCCGGTTGCGGCGGCGGGGACGGGGCGGAATCGGCCAGTCCCAGCCCGGCCAGCAGGCGGCGATGGCCCGGGCTGCCGAGATAACGCCCGAGCGCGGCGTTCCAGGCGTCGCGCAGGCGGTGGGCGTCGGGGGCGAAGGCGAAGGCGGTGGCACCGTAGGCCTGATCGGCCTCGGCCGGGGGGACCACCATCTCGGTCTG
>JBDLVO010000068.1:0-3443 GCA_039804805.1 Pseudomonadota bacterium | reverse complement strand
AATCTGGTCCGCTCCGATCAGGCGGTCTTCTGCGCCACCGGCATCACCACCGGCCTGCTGCTGCACGGAATCGAACGCCAGGGCGGCCAGGAACTGACCCATAGCCTGCTGATCGGCGGTCCGGCCGGCCACCGCCAGCGTCTGACCAGTTGGCACCGCCGCGAGCCCGACCCCGCCCCCGCCTGACCGGCGCCCAGATCAATGCCGGTCCAGGAGCCGCCGGCTGCCTCTCGGGTGTGGGCAGCGCCCACGTTTTTAGGCTTTCCTTCCCCGGCACTTCCTGTTTTTGTCCCCTCCCCCCGCTGTCGATGAGGATCGTGCGATGACTTCCCCCGCCGAGATGGCCAATGCCATACGTTTCCTGACCATGGATGCCGTCGAGGCGGCGCAATCGGGCCACCCCGGCATGCCGATGGGGATGGCCGACGTCGCCACCGTGCTGTTCACCCGCTTCCTCAAATTCGACGCCAGCCGTCCCGACTGGCCCGACCGCGACCGCTTCGTGCTGTCGGCCGGACACGGCTCGATGCTGCTCTACGCGCTCGGCTACCTGACCGGCTATCCCGACCTGTCCGACATCGCCGAACTGCGCAATTTCCGTCAGTTGGGCGCCCGCACCGCCGGCCACCCGGAACACGGCCACGTCGCCATCGCCGAAACCACCACCGGGCCGCTCGGCCAGGGCATCGCCAACGCGGTCGGCTTCGCGCTGGGCGAGCGGATGCTGGCGGCGCGCCATGGCGATCTGGTCGATCACCACACCTACGTCATCGCCGGCGACGGCTGCCTGATGGAGGGGATCAGCCAGGAGGCGATCTCGCTGGCCGGCCACTGGCGGCTGTCGAAGCTGATCGTGCTGTGGGACGACAATCACATCTGTATCGACGGCGACACCGCTTTGTCCGGCTCGGACGACCAGCTCGCCCGCTTCGCCGCCTCCAATTGGGACGTGGCCCGGGTCGACGGCCATGATCACGAGGCGATCGCCCAGGCGATCGCGGCGGCGCGCGAAAGCGACCGCCCCAGCCTGATCGCCTGCCGCACCACCATCGGCCGGGGCGCGCCCACCAAGGGCGGCACCGAGAAGGTCCATGGCGCCCCGCTCGGCGCCGAGGAAATCGCCGCCGCCCGCCGCGCCTTGGCCTGGCCGCACGCCCCGTTCGAGATCCCGGCCGAGATCCTCGCCGCCTGGCGCGCCGCCGGCCGCCGGGGCGCCGAGGCCCGCGCCGCCTGGGAGGCCAGGCTCGCCGCCGCCCCCGGCCGCGCCGCGTTCGAACAGGCGCTGTCCACCCCGCTGCCCGAGGGCTGGCGCGACACCGTGCTGGCGTTCAAGCGCAAGATCGCGGCCGAACAGCCGAAATGGGCCACCCGCAAGGCCAGCCAGCAGGCGCTGGAGGTGCTGACCGCGGCGATCCCGGCGCTGATCGGCGGCTCGGCCGACCTGACCCATTCCAACCTGACCGTCACCAAGGCGACCCAATCGGTGACGCCGGAGGATTTCTCCGGCCGCTACCTGCATTACGGCGTGCGCGAGCACGGCATGGCCGCGATCATGAACGGCCTCGCCTTGCATGGCGGCTTCATCCCCTATGGCGGCACCTTCCTGATCTTCGCCAATTATCTGTGGCCGGCGCTGCGGATGAGCGCGATGATGCGGCAGCGGGTGCTGTACGTGCTGACCCACGATTCGATCGGGCTGGGCGAGGACGGCCCGACCCATCAGCCGATCGAGACCCTGGCCGCGCTGCGCGCCACCCCGGGCGTGCTGGTGTTCCGCCCCTGCGACCCGGTCGAGACGATCGAGGCCTACGAGGCGGCGCTGGAGGCCCAGGGCCCGAGCGTGCTGGCCCTGTCGCGCCAGAACCTGCCGACGCTGCGCACCATCCATTCCGACGACAACCTGACCCGCTGCGGCGGCTACATCCTGGCCGAGGCCGATCTGGAGGAGCGCAAGGTCACCCTGATCGCCACCGGCTCGGAAGTGGCGCTGGCGCTCGACGCCAAGGATCTGCTGGAGGCCAGGGGCGTCGGCACGGCGGTGGTGTCGCTGCCCTGCTGGGAACTGTTCGAACGCCAGACGAAGGAGTATCGTTCCGCCGTGCTGGGGGAAGGCACGGTGCGGGTCGCGGTCGAGGCGCTCGGCACCTTCGGCTGGGAACGCTGGGTTGGAACCGAAGGAGCGGTGATCGGGATGACCGGTTTCGGCGCCTCGGGTCCGGCCCCCGCCCTTTACGATCATTTCGGCATCACCGCCCAGGCGGTGGCCGACGCCGCGCTGGCCCGCCTCTAAGGCCGGGGTCACCGGACGCAACCTAACTCAAGGAGACCGTTGGTATGTCGCTCGTTTCGCTGCGCCAGCTGCTCGACCATGCCGCCGAGCACGGCTACGGCATCCCCGCCTTCAACGTCAACAACATGGAGCAGGTCAAGGCGATCATGGAGGCCGCGACGGCCACCGACAGCCCGGTGATCCTCCAGGCCTCGGCGGGCGCCCGCAAATATGCCGGCGAGGCCTTCCTGCGCCACCAGATCCTGGCCGCGCTCGAAGCCTATCCGCAGATCCCGATCTGCATGCATCAGGACCACGGCACCTCGCCGTCGGTCAATATCCGCGCCATCCAGTCCGGCTTCTCCTCGGTGATGATGGATGGCAGCCTGCGCGAAGACGGCAAGACCCCGGCCGATTGGGCCTACAACGTCGCCGTCACCCGCCAGGTGGTCGACATCGCCCATGCCTGCGGCGTGTCGGTCGAAGGCGAACTGGGCTGCCTCGGCTCGCTCGAAACCGGCACCGCCGGCGAGGAGGACGGGGTCGGCGCCGAGGGCAAGCTCGACCATTCCCAGTTGCTGACCGACCCCAACGAGGCGGCCGAATTCGTCAAGCAGACCGGGGTCGACGCGCTGGCGATCGCCATCGGCACCAGCCACGGCGCCTACAAGTTCACCCGTCCGCCGACGGGCGACGTGCTGGCGATCTCGCGGGTCAAGGAGATCCACGCCCGCATCCCCAACACCCACCTGGTGATGCATGGCTCCAGCTCGGTGCCGCAGGACTGGCTGAAGATCATCAACGATCACGGCGGCGCGCTGGGCGAGACCTACGGCGTGCCGGTGGCCGAGATCGTCGAGGCGATCAAGTACGGCGTGCGCAAGGTCAACATCGATACCGATCTGCGCATGGCCTCGACCGGGGCGATCCGCAAGTTCTTCGTCGATGAGCCGAAGAAGTTCGACCCGCGCGACTACTTCAAGCTGACCATCAAGGCGATGAGCGGGATCTGCAAGGAACGCTACGAGGCGTTCGGTGCCGCCGGCAACGCCAGCAAGATCAAGGTGATCGGACTCGAGGCGATGACCGCCCGCTACGCCAGCGGCGAACTGGCCCCGAAGATCGCCTGACCCTTGCCGGGCTGCCGCCCGGACCCGCTTGGGGCGATGCCCCA
>JBDLVO010000067.1:0-4861 GCA_039804805.1 Pseudomonadota bacterium | reverse complement strand
GCCTTGATGTCGGCGATCGCCGTATCTCGCTCGCGCATCGAATAGCCACCGGCCGGGGCGATGTCGGGGCGCAGGGCCTTGTCGAGGTCGGTGCCGGCGAGGTGGGCGGCATAGTCGGCGGTCGGTACGCTGACTTTGCCGCCGATAGCCTCGGCATCCCGTAGCCGGTCCGCCCACCCGGGCAGCACTGCGGCGATCGGGTCGCCGGCGCGCCCGGGGACAAGGCCGAGCTGGTGATACTGCGCAATGACCACGTCGGCCGGGATTTCCAGGTGTTCGACCGGCCCCCCCTCGGTCTGCTGCTGCAAAAATGTCCGGAAGGTATCGGGCGAGCGCTGGCGCAGGGTGCTGTCGGCCGCCCCATCAAGCAAGCCGGCGATCGTCTCGCGGGCCCGATCGGAGGCTTGGACGCGGCGAAGGTCGCGGTACAGGCCGACCGTGCCGACCGTTCCGCGCATCGCGCCACCGAAGGCCGCCCAGGCCAAGCCCTCATGAACGATTTGCCCCAGCAACCGGTCGCGCTGATCCTCGCTGTTCCAGACGGTGTCGAAGTCGGCCCCGTCAAGGGCGTTGGTGACGCCTCGGGCGATCTGCTCGGCGCCGCCGGTAATCCCCGCTGCTCCGGCACCGATTGCGCCACCGTGCGCAGCCCCTTTGACGAGTCCTGCGCCATAGCGGGTCAGGGCATCCATTGCCGTCGGCCGCTCCAGCGCGGCCTTCAGAATTGCCTCCTGTGCAGCTTTCGCCGCTGCGCCACCACCGAGCGCGGTCATCGCCCCGGCCACGGTGGTATTGACTGCCGCCAGCCCAATCTGGGCGGCCGGGTTAAGCGGGTTGCCTTCGGGGTCCATGATCTCAGCGGCGGCCTTGAGATTAGGCTGCCACGTCCGGTTGATGACGTGCGAGATCGCGCCCGCCTGCCACCCGATCCACCCGGCGGCGGGCACGGTCACCGGCGAGGTTGGACCGCCCAGGGCGCCGATGGTCGCGCCGCCAGCCATTCCAACCGCCGCCTCCGGAGAGGAATAGGCCTCGGTCAGAAACCCGGCCACGCTGCCGGCCATGTGCGCCGCCCCGGCCGCAAATCCGCCGGGTCGCTCTCGGGGGGTGCCTGCCGGGTCGAACGCCTCGGCCCACCCCGCCCCCGCCCCGGCAGCGATGCGGTCGAGCAGGCCGAGTCGGTCCATATCATCCTTCGCCAGAACCGCGCTTTCCGGGTTGGCCACCAGCCAGTTGACCAGACCGGGCGATTGGGCGATGACCCCGCCGGTTTTCTTGATGGCAAGCTGCTGCTCATAGCCGGGCAGGTCCTGCTGCACCAGAGCCGCCGGCACGCCAAGCTGGCTGCCGATCTGCGCCGCCCGGGCCGCCTTGTCGGCATCGCCCATCTGGGCCACCACGTTGACCGCCGCCGCCTGCGACCGGCGCGCCTGCTGGATTTCGGATTCGATCCCATCCCAGGGCGACCCTGTCCCGGACGGCGCCGAGCCATCCTGCTGCTGCGCCTGCTGCTCGATCGCGCCCCAGTCGGTCATCTGACGTATCCCTTTCGGACCATGGCGAGGTGGTAGCGGGCCTGGATTTCAGTCTCGGACGGGGTCCGGCCGCCGTTGAGCGCCTGATAGGAAGCGACAATTCCGGCGCGGTCGGCGGGGGAGATGTCGTAGGCGACTTGGCCTTTTTGTGGGTCGGCACCGATCGGCGTCACGGCGGAGCGGGTGCCGGGCTCTTCCCCGGCTCCCAGGGCATAAACCCGCTTCGTGCTGTTCCACAGGCTGCCGGTGACGGTGGCCTTCTTCAGCAGGTCGACGGTGATCCCCTTCAGGTCAGCCGCCTGCGGGTCTTTTCCGTCATGGCTTGACCTGTAGGCGTCGATCGCCGTGGAGAATGCGCCGACGAACTGGTCATAGGCCTTGACATTCGTCTTCTTGGAGATCCCGACCTGATCCAGCGTGGTCTGCACGTCGGCGTTGCCGAGCGCCTGATTCAGGAAATTAAGCTTCGGCTGCGCCTGCGCGTCCGGCCGGCTCACCTGATCCCAGCGACTGAGCAGGTTGTTCACCTGCCCCGCAGTCAACGCCGGGCGGGGGGAGCCGTCCTCGTTCTTGCCGGGCGTCATCCACTGGGCGATGTGCAGCTTGCTGAAGCCCTGGGGATCGGTCAGGGACATGCCAAGCAGACGTTGATATTCCTCCACATTTCCCGGAGTTTCCTGGACAGGCTTGCCGGTCGCGTTTGCCTTCATGCGCTCCAGGGCCCCCGCCCTCAGGTCTGGTTCCGCCGCTGTCGCCGCCCACAGATCCGGCGGGATCTGATCCGGGCTGGTCAGGTTGCCGTTCATCACCAGACGAGTGATCTGGTTTGCGGTCGCCGACTGGGCCGCATTGGCGGCGGTCTCTTTTTGGCTGACGTCCGAGACCACCATTCCCACCGCCAGATCGTGCTGTTCCTGGCTCAACCCGGCGAGGTCGAGCCGGGCCAGCCGGCCGGGCAGCGCACCCTCGGCCTGGGTTGCGAGGTCGCGCGGACTGCCGGCGCCCTGGTCCGCCGCCAGGATCGACAGACCCTTGGCAACGCGCTCGGCCCGGCCCTGGTAGGCCTCTCGCCAATGAGCCAGGAAGTCCCCGACCGTCATGTTCGGGTTGCCGCCGTTGCCAACGATCGCCTGGGTGGCCTTGGCCTGATTGCCGCCATAGAGGGGGGCCAGGGTCGCAACCGCGCTGGCGGACGGATCGGCTTTGAGCAGCGCCGGGCCGCCGCCGTCACCCTGCTGGTAGGTCAGGTAGGTCTGCCAGGGCTCGGGCTGCTGACCGAGAGTGGCGGCGGCAACCGATTGCGAGTGCTGGAGCACCTTTGCCATCGTCTGCGCTTGGGTGGCGGTGTCCCCGCCGGCGGGCTGGCCGACCTGGGCGGCGGTGCCGGGCTTCACCTGCCCGAGGCTGCGCGCGCCCGGGGCCATCCCCATGCCGCTTTCGATGCTGGCGGTGGTTAGCGCCAAGGTCTGATCGATCCCGATCGCCTGCGCCGCCTGCGACACCATGTCGGCGGTGCCGCCGGTCAGCGGCTGTTTGGTCGCGTCCGCCGCCTGCCGCGCGATGGCACGATCGGCGAGCGGCTGGACATATCCCTTGATCGCCGGATAGGCCGCGCCGAGCTTGTCGCCATATTGGCCGAGCAGCTTCTGCGCGGCGACCGGATCATCGACAGCCGCCTGCTTGATGGTCCCGGCGAAAAAGTCCCCGTCGTACTTCCGCAGTGCCGCTTCGGTTACATCGGCGCTCCAGCCACGCCGGTCGGCCTGAGCCATCACCGCCGATCGGCCAAGCCCGTAGAACCGGGCCAGATCCTGGGGTCGGTTCCAACTGCTGGCCCCGTCCTGGGCGGCATTGCTCTGAGCGGCGAGGTCCGTCTCGTCGAACGCCTTTTCCCGCTGGCCGATGGCGTAGTCGCTCGCCCGGCCCAGCATCATTTCGAGCCGGGCCGATGCCGTCTTGGTGTAGGCCCTGCGCTGGTTTTCGTCGCCGAGGCTGGCGGCGGTCTGCTGGATCCGATCCCGGGCGGCCTGCTCGTAGGAGTTAAGGTTGTTCCAGGCGTCCATTCCCCGCTTCGAGAAGAAGCCCTTCGGATCGGTGCGCTGCTGCCGGTACCATTCCGCGTCGGCTGTGTCGGCGGCGAGGATGGCGGCCTCGTCGTCCTTCGCTTTTTCGGCGAGGCCGATCCGCGCCGCCGTGTCGGCCAACTGCCCGAACCCCTGGGCAAGCTTGTCGCCGCCCTGCATGCCGCCACCGAACGCGGCGGCCGGCGGGACGAAGTTCGAGGCCGGCAGCGGGGCAGCGGTGGCCTGGACCTGGGGGACGATCAGACGAGGGGCCATTACAGCGTGTCCACATAAATTGACTTGTTGAGTTCAGCGGTGCTTTGCTTGGGCGTACTGCTTGGTGTGCCAAAGAAAGATGTCCACGACGAGGCCACCTTCCCGAGGCCGCCCACAGCAATCCCCGCAATATCCATAGTCGGATCAACATTGCTGGCGGCGCTGTCGTACCAGTTCGCTTGGTTGTCGTAATTGGCCTTCTGCTGCCAATACTGGTTTGCCTCCCTCTGATAATTATTGCGGACGTTCAGAGCATCGACCTCACCCATGGCCGATTGCGTCGCGAAGCTGTCCACCAGGGTGTCGGACCCGACATCGAGCCCGCTGGCGCCGGCCTGCGCCCGCATCTGGCCGAGCTGCTGGTTGTTGATGACCCGCTGGCGCTGTTCGGCGGACCGGCCGGCGTCTTCGGTGGCCTTGGCGTTGGCCTCCATGAAGGTCGCGTTCTGCCTCGCTTGGTCGGCCTGATAGCGGTACTGCTTCTTCTGCGCGTCGGCTTGCTCGCTGGCCTGTACCGCCTGCATTGCCGTGCTGGCGACGGTGGCAACAGTCGCGATGATGCCGGAGACGACGGCTATGGTCCCCATCAGGCAGCCCCCCTCAGATCGATGGTGAAAAGCTGTCCATCCGGCTGTCCACCCAGCCGCCGGATCATTGCCGCCTGCCGGCCACCCGCCCCCACCACCCCGGCCCGCAGGTGGGCGCGGGCGACCCCACGGGCGCGCAGGCCGTCGAGCGCCGTCCGGTACAGCCGGACTCCCGCCGGCCCGCGCCAGCCCGGCCTGAGGTAGACCGCGCCCCGGGTGGCGGTCATGTCGTGGCCGTTGAAACTGGGGGCCAGCAGGAAGAACAGGTAGCCGACGAGGTGCCGGCCGGCCCACGCCCCGGTGATCTGGAGCATCCCGGCAGCGGCGACCTGATCGAGCAGGGGCAGGTTGGGGTCGTAGGCCTCGCCCGGATAAGCCGGCCCGACCTCGCGGAAATGCC
>JBDLVO010000066.1:0-6041 GCA_039804805.1 Pseudomonadota bacterium | reverse complement strand
CTCCGACGGCTCGAACGACGTGTTCGTTCACATCTCGGCCGTCGAGCGTTCGGGCATGGGCAATCTGAGTGAAGGCCAGAAGGTCTCCTACGAGGTCGAGTGTGGCCGCACCGGCAAGCTGGCCGCGGTCAATCTGCGCGCGGCCTAAGCGAACCGACGCCTGCTGGTGTTCCGGGGCGACCCGGGACGCACGAAAGGCTCGAGTGCCGGCCGAGTGATCCCGTTCCCTTGGCTGGCGTTCGCCGGAAACCCCGTTGGCTCAGTCCCTGAGTCAGCGGGGTTTTCCCGTTTTGGGGAGGGGGCATGGCATGTCGAGCGAGCACAAGCCTTTCAACCCGGGAGCGGAAATGGCCGGCGACAGCGACCGGGCGGCGGCCGAGGCGGCCCAGATGGTCGAGGATTCCGCCCGGATGGTGGCGGCGGCCCAACGGTGGCGGGACGCGGTTGCGACCCCCGGCCTGACCGCCAGCCGCAATGCCATCGCCGCCAGCCGCAGCCTGCTGCGCCGCAGCCGGTTGGGGTGAGGCCGGGCGTCGACCGCCGTCAGGCTCCCGACAGGGCCGGGTCGGTTTCGATCTCGTCGATGCAGGTGACGCGGTTGCGCCCCTGCCGTTTGGCGACATACATCGCCTCGTCGGCCTGGCGCTGCAATTCGGCGACGGTGGCGATCCGGGCGCGATCGGCCGCCACGCCGATGCTGGCGGTGATCGCAAGCCGGGTGGAGCCGATGCCGGGCCGTAGCGCCTCGATCGCCTGACGCAGGGTCTCGGCGATCCGCCGCGCCGCCTCCAGCGGGGTGTCGGGCAGGGCGACCGAAAATTCCTCGCCGCCGATGCGCCCGACCAGATCGCTTTGGCGCAGGGCGCCGCTCAGACACTCCGCCGCCGCCCGCAACACCGCGTCGCCCGCCTCGTGACCATGGGTGTCGTTGATCCGCTTGAAATGGTCGAGATCGACGAACAGGATCGAAAACGGCCGCCCACCGCGTCGCGCCTGCTGGCGGGCCGCGTCCGCCAGACGATAATAGGCGCGGGCGTTGTAGAGTCCGGTGAGCGGATCGTGGTCGGCCATCTCCGCCAGCCGGCGGTTGGCTGCGACCATCGCGTGGTGGAACGAGATCGACTTGGCGGTGAAGGCGTGGAAGAACACGCTGAGATAGATCATCGCCATCACGAAGGTCACCACCGCGCTGGGGGAATAGGGCTGGGGCAGCAGCGGGTTGGTGGCGACGATCGCGCCGACCGAGAACACCGTCACCGCGATGCCGACCTTGGGGCCGAGCACCAGATAGACCCCGGCGAGGTTGAGGATCACCCAGACGATCCGCAACTCATCGGGCGAATTGAGGTGGAAGGTGGTCAGATGCAGCGCGAGCGCCAGCCCGGCATAGGTCCAGGCGATGACCGGCAGCCGGCGGGGATGGCCGCGCAGCAGCACGTAATAAAGGGCGCTGACCGCGAGGAAGGCCCGTGACACGTTGAGGTAGACCGGGTCGGCCTGGGCCATCCCGTGATGGACCGAGACGTGGAAGATCGCGGTGACCACCGTGCTGAACAGCAGGATGGCCAGGGTGAAGCGGTACTGAAACTTGCGGAATTCCTCGCCCTCGCCGAAATCCGCCGTTCCGAACAGAAGATCGAGAGACCGCATCGCCGCCCCCACCCACGGGATGACCCGGTCGGGTCATGGCCAAGCCTATATTCAGGCCTAATCATAATGGATGGGTTGGGCGAAGGGCAATGACCGGACGCTGTCGGGTGATCCTTTCGGGCGGAGGATGACGGGTGTTTCCCCGTCCAAAATCAGCCGCCGCGCCATACGTTCGGGGCAGGCTTTTCGTCCGAAACGACAAAGCCCCGCTCAAGGGCGGGGCTAAGTCATCGGAACCTTTGGCGTCCCCACGGGGATTCGAACCCCGGTTACCGCCGTGAGAGGGCGATGTCCTAGGCCTCTAGACGATGGGGACGCTGGAGGCTCGGTGCGGCGCGGTTTATGCCGGATAGCGGCCCCCTTGGCAAGCGCTTTTTTTCACCTCCGTGTCATTCGCCAAAAACAAAGGGGGTCCGGGGCATCGCCCCGGCGGGTCCGCGGGCGGCGCCCGCGCGATCCTAGGTCAGCCGCAGCGTCACCGGCGTAATCACTCCCCGCCCGCCATCAAGCCGGAAGGCGCGCGGCGTTCCGGCCCGGGGCCGGCCATCGTCGTCGGCGGCGACCGGAACGATCAGCCACACCAACTCCGGCTCCCAGGCGCGGGCGAGGTCGGTGGGGGAGGGGGCGGCGCGGCCGTTGGGGTGGGAGTGCCAGTGACCGATCAGCCGCTCCGGCGTGCCGCGCAGGGCGCGGGCGAGGGCGAAGCGGGCGGCGGGGTCGATCTCGAAACGGTCGTCGCGTTGGCCGGCACACAGATTGGCCGCCGGCACCACCCGGGTCACCCGCAGCGTCGCGGTGCCGGTGCCGGCGAGCAGGCCGCAGCCCTCGCCGGGAAAGGCGGCTTCGGCGTGGGCGGCGATCGTCGCCGCCTCCGCCGCCGCCAGCAGGATCATCGCGCCGCCAGCGTCGGCGCGGCCAGGCTGAAGCGGCCGGCGATCTCGCCGCGCGCCGGGTCGAGCACCACCAGCTCGGTCGAGTCCGGGGTGGCGATCCGCACCACCAGCCGCTCGCCCGCGCTCAGCACCTGCACCACCTGGGCGCCGCCCGGCAGCGGCACCGCCACCGTGCCGAACGCCGTCGTGGTCCCGCTTCCCGCCGACGCGGCCGGCGCCGGGCGCGGCCCCAGTCTCGACGACACGCCGTAGATCAGCAGCACCACCCCGGCCACGATCAGCAGGCCGAGTACGATCACCAAGGCTTTCAGCGCTTTCATCTGTGATTTCCCCTGTCGCCGCCGGCGGCCGGATCGGCGATGATGCGGCGATGACCGACACCGCTTCCCGTGTTCTCATCCCCGTCCCGGCCAGCTCCGACGAGGCCGGCGACCGTCTCGACAAATGGCTGGCCGCCCGGTTGCCCGAGCTGTCGCGCAGCCGGATCAAGGCCCTGATCGAAGCCGGTCAGGTCGGCCTCGACGGGGCGACGATAGCCGACCCCTCGTACCGGGTCAAACCCGGCCAGACCGCCCGGGTCGAGGTCCCGCCCGACGCCCCCGCCACGCCCGAGCCCCAGGACATCGCCCTGGTGGTGGTCTACGAGGATGCCGACCTGATCGTGATCGACAAGCCGCCCGGCATGGTGGTTCATCCCGCCCCCGGCAGCCCGGATTCGACCCTGGTCAACGCCCTGCTGGCCCATTGCGGCGACTCGCTGGCCGGGATCGGCGGGGTGCGCCGCCCCGGCATCGTCCATCGCATCGACAAGGACACTTCCGGCCTGCTGGTGGTGGCCAAGACCGACGCCGCCCATCGCGGCCTCGCCGAGCAATTCGCCGACCACAGTCTGGAGCGGGCCTACCGCGCCCTGGTGTGGGGGCTGCCCAACCCGGCCGAGGGCACCATCGAGGGCGCGATCGGCCGCAATCCACGCGACCGCAAGACCATGGCGGTGGTCAGCCATGGCGGCAAATCGGCCCTGACCCGCTATCGGGTGGTGAAGAGTTTCCTGGCCGGCGCGGTCAGTCTGGTCGAGTGCCGCCTCGCCACCGGCCGGACACATCAGATCCGGGTTCACATGACCAGTGTGAATAATCCCTTGGTTGGTGATATGACCTATGGTAGGGTTCGTCCTAGCCGAATGTCACGGCTGCCGGAAGTGCAGCGTCAGGCCCTGCTCGCGTTCCCCCGTCAGGCACTTCATGCCTATCTGCTCGGGTTTCGCCACCCCACCCAAGGGGGTTGGCTGCGGTTCGAGAGCTCTATACCTTCGGATATCAGTGGCTTGATAAAAATTTTAGAGGCGGTTTAAAAAGAGCTATACTTGACCGCCCAGCTGTGGCATCGTTTTCCAACTCGCGGGACGGACAAGGCGCGGCAAGCGCCGCCGCCCCGCCAGGGAGGGAAAAACCCTCCCGCCGGAAGAGGAGACACGACGATGACGGCCATCAGTTCCAGCCTGTCGCTCGCGCCCGAGGGCAACCTCACCCGCTATCTGCAGGATATCCGCAAGTTCCCGATGCTGCCGCCCGAGGAGGAATATCTCCTCGCCAAACGTTACCGCGATCATGACGACGGTCCGGCGGCGGAACGGCTGGTCACCAGCCACCTGCGCCTCGTGGCCAAGATCGCGATGGGCTATCGCGGCTATGGCCTGCCGCTCGGCGAAATGATCTCCGAAGGCAATATCGGCATGATGCAGGCGGTGCGCCGCTTCGATCCCGATCGCGGCTTCCGGCTGGCCACCTACGCGATGTGGTGGATCCGCGCCGCCATCCAGGAATACATCCTGCATTCCTGGTCGCTGGTGAAGATGGGCACCACCGCCGCGCAGAAGAAGCTGTTCTTCAATCTGCGCAAGCTGAAGGGGCAGATGAACGCGATCGAGGAAGGCGACCTCGCCCCCGAGGTGGTCGGCCGTATCGCCGAATCGCTCGACGTCAGCGAGGAGGAGGTGGTCAACATGAACCGCCGCCTCGCCAGCCCCGACCACTCGCTCAACGCGCCGCTGCGCGCCGAAAGCGAGGGCGAATGGCAGGACTGGCTGGTCGATGAGCGCGAGGACCAGGAAACCGAACTGGGCGAGCGCGAGGAACTGGGGCAGCGGCGTGGTTTCCTTACCGCCGCTTTGGCCAGCCTCAACGAGCGCGAGCGGGCGATCCTGACCCACCGCCGTCTCGCCGAGGAGCCGGCCACCCTCGACGACCTGTCGCGCCGCTACGGCATCTCGCGCGAACGGGTGCGCCAGATCGAGGTGCGGGCTTTCGAGAAGTTGCAGAAGTCGGTGCAGTCGGCCGCCGCCGCCGCCCGGGTCTGAAGAAAAACAAGGGGCGGGCTCTGCCCGCACCCGCCAAGGGCCGCAAGGCCCTTGGATCCCGTTCCCTCATCCTCTTCGCATCCCCCCGACAAACCAGAGGGTTTCAAGGGCCTTACGGCCCTTGGCGGGTGTGGGCGGAGCCCACGTCCTAGAAGGTGCGGGCGGCGACCAGGGCCGGATCCATCCGGCTCTGGCGCAGATATTGCGCCAGGATGTGCATCAGGCTCTGGTGGGTGTCCTCGACGATGCCGTAATTGCGCGCGGCGACGTGGAGGTTGACGTCGGCGAGGCCGGCCGAGGCGCCGCCGTCGAAGCCGGTCAGGGCGATGCTCGCCACGCCGCGCGCCCGCGCCGCCTCGACCGCGCGCACGATGTTGGGGGAATTACCCGAGGACGAAATCGTCAGCAGCACGTCGCCGGGGCGGGCGAAGGTGTTGATCTGCCAGGCGAACACCTCGGCATAGGCGATGTCGTTGGCGATCGCGGTGATCAGGCTGGTGGTGGCCGACAGGCTGACCACCCGGGGGCGCCAGTCGGTGTCGGTCTGGATTCCCTTGGCGCAGTCGCACACCAGATGGTCGGCGATCGCCGCCGAGCCGCCATTGCCGCAGGAGAACAGGGTGGCGTCGCGGGCGAAGGCCTCGGTCAGCAGGGCGGCGGCGCGGGCCACCGCCGCCGGATCGACCGAGGCGGCGGCACGCGACAGTTCGGCGAAATAATCGGTGCAGAACGCCCCGGCGCCGTCATAGGGATGGTCGGGAAAACTCATGGCTGGTACCGTTCGAATCGGGTCGGGGGCGGCAGTCTCGCCGTCCGCGACGACTGTAGCGGGCTTCGCCCGTTCTGTCACGGGTCGCGCCGTCTGTCGGGGAAACGTCTGCTAAATCAAGGGAATCCCTCACAATCGCCTGTCGGTTGGTGCCGGAGGGCTTGACTCCTGGGGTAAACCGGGTAGGCATGAGCCGAGCAAGGCGGAGGGGAACCCCAACATGACCACCCAACCGGCCGAGGGGACGTCCCGCAACGTGCCGGCACTGATGCTGGCCGCCATCGGGGTGGTGTTCGGCGATATCGGCACCAGTCCTCTTTATGCCCTCAAGGAGACGTTCGCCGGGCCGCATCCGCTGTCGCTCGATCGC
>JBDLVO010000065.1:0-2515 GCA_039804805.1 Pseudomonadota bacterium | reverse complement strand
CCACCTGGACCGGCTCGGTCTTGATGTAGGCGGTCGAGACCACGAACGAGCGCCGGCTCATCGTCGCCAGCATCAGCGCGGTCGCCAGCACCTGGGTCAGCGCCCCCGCCGCCACCCAGGCCCAGAACGACGGCGGTGGGGCCGACGGCGCCTCGCCCGAGGCCAGCACCAGCCCGCCCAGGAACATCAGCGCGAACGGCGCCCCGAACAGGAAGCGGACATGGGTGGCGCCGACCGTGCCCAGCCGGCCGGTCAGATCCCGCTGCATCGCATTGCGCGCGGTTTGCGCCGCCGCCGCCGCCACCGTCAGCAGCGGCCAGCCCAACAGCCATCCCATTCCGTTTTCTCCTTCCCCTTGGCGGGGCTGCCGCCCCGCGCCCCGCTTGGGGCGAGGCCCCAAACCCCCTTTGTTTTCAAAAACAAGGGGGGTCCGGGGCCTCGCCCCGGCCGGGCCCGCGTAACTTATTCCGCCGGCGGGGCCAGGGTCAGCAGCCAGCTTCCGGCGCCGTCGAGCCGGACCGGCCGGTTGTCGCGCCACGCCCGCAGCAGATCGTCGTAATGGGGCGACTGGGGGTGGGCCGATTGGCCGGGGGCGATGACGAAGCGGCTGGCGGCGGGATCGGCGAGGTCGAACACCGCGCGCAGGCCGGGGCCGTGGACATGGGGGAAGCGCGGCCCGTCGGGGCGGTAGCCGCCCTGGTTGACGGTGGCGGTGTCGCCGTCGGTCGGCAGGGCGCGGGCGGCCCAGTCGCGCAGCAGCGGCACCCGCGCCAGCACCGGCGGGACGAAGCGGGCGGCGTGGGCCTCGCCCCAGCGCAGCGCCGCCGGCTCGCGGTGCCAGTCGGCGCGCAGGTCGGTCAGGGTCTGTTCCAGGCTGCGCTCGATCATCTCGTCGCAGCCTTCCACCGCCGGGGTCGCGATGTCGTCGCACCAGCCGCGATGGTGGGTCAGCACCTCGACCAGCAGGGCGATGCGGGCGGAACCGGCCGGATCGGCCAATTCGGGCGCCTCGTCGGCGAAGATCGCCTGGGCCAGATGCTGGGCCCAGCTTGCCAGCAGCAGCGGCTCGGGGCGGTCGCGGCTGGCCTCGCCGGTCCAGTCGGCCAGCAGCCGCACCGCGGCGCGGCCGCGTTCCGACGCCGGCTCGACCGCCGCCAGCAGATCCTTCAACTCGACCGCCTGGAGCGAGACGATGTCGCCCTGGATCGCGTTCATCGCCTCGGCGGTCAGGTCGCGGCGCGGGTCGAGCAGTTCGTGCAGCCGGCGGGCGCGGTAGGGCGGCGGCCACGCCCCGGCGAGCTGCGCCGCCAGCTTGGGGTCGCTGGTGGGGCGGTCGTTGGCGTTGATCAGCAATCCGCCGCGCGGATTGACCGTCTGCGGCATCCGCGCCGGCGGCAGCCAGCCGATCCAGTCGCCGGTGCCGGTCCAGCCCTTGGCCGGCAGCAGCCCGCTGGCGTTGCGCCGCAGCGGAATCCGGCCGATGGTGGCCAGGGCGATGGTGCCGTCGCGGTCGGCATAGCCGATGTTCAGCGCCGGGGCCTGCACCTCGCGCAGCGCGGCCGAGACGCCGGCCCAGTCCTGGGCCAGCCCGATCCGCATCAGCGCCTGCGCCGCCGGATCGTCGTTCGACAGCAGGGTGGCGGCCAGCGCCACCACCTCGCCCGGCCCGGCCAGATCGGGCGCGATCAGGTCGGAGATCACCGGGCCGTGCCGGGTTTCGCGCACGGCGAGCGTCACGTCGGCGCCGCCCTTGACCCGGATCGTCTCGTCGCGGCTGGTGAACGGGCGGATCCCTTCCGGGGTGCGGTAGCCGCGTTCGCCCTCCAGCTTCTCGACGAACAGATCGACGGTGTCGGCCTCGGCCGAGGTGATCCCCCAGGCGAAGCGGTCGGTGCGGCCGATCACCGGAAAGGGCAGGCCGGGGGCGGTGGCGCCGACCACATGCAGCCCCGGCGCCTCCAACTCGGCGAGGTACCAGGGCGACGGGGTGGCGAGGCCGAGATGGGGATCGTTGGCCAGCAGCGGCTTGCCGCTGGCGCTGCGGCTGCCGGCCACCACCCAGATGTTCGAGGCCGGTTCGGCCCGCGCCGCCGCCGGCAGGGCGGCGAGCAGGGCGCGGGCGCCCGAATCCGACAGCGCGGCCCCCCCTTCGCCCAGGCCGGGGAACAGCTCGCGCAGCCGCTGCGGCGGCAAATGGCGCAGCAACCGGGCGCGCAGGATGTCGTCGCGCCACGGCCCGGCCAGATTGAGCGCCATCAGCTTGTGCCACAGCAGCGAATCCGCCGCCTGCCACGGCTCGGGCCGATCGCCGAGCAGGGTCAGGTCGAGCGGCAGCGACTGGCCCGGCTGGGCCAGCCAGGCATTGACCCCGGCGGCATAGGCGCCCAGCGCCGAGCGGGTGGCGGGGTCGAGCCGGGGCAGGGTGGCCTCGGCGAGCCGGCGCAGGCCGAGGGTGCGCATGAAGCGGTCATTGTCGAGCCCGGCCGGCCCGACCAGTTCGGCCAGCCGGCCCGAC
>JBDLVO010000064.1:0-6729 GCA_039804805.1 Pseudomonadota bacterium | reverse complement strand
CGCTCCCCAAACCCCTCCCTTTTTGATCGATGAAAACAAAGGGGGTCCGGGGCATCGCCCCGGCGGGTTCGCGGGCAGAGCCCGCGCTTACAGGCCGAGGGTGCGGCGCAGACGGCGCAAGGCGGGACGAGGACCGCGGCCGGTCGGAACCACCACGTCGGCGCGACGGCGTTTGTCGGCCTCGGGCCATTGCTGGGTGCGAATCTGCCGCAACCGATCCAGAGTCATGCCGGGACGAGCCAGCACCCGCTGCGCCTGAAGAAAAGGCGGGCAGGTCACCACCACCACCAGATCGCAGCGGCGGTCGGCGCCGGTTTCGAACAGCAACGGGATGTCGAGCACCACCATCCGGGCATGGCGGCGGCGCTGACGGCGCAGGAATTCGGCCTCGGCGGCGCGGACCAGCGGATGGACGATCGCTTCGAGCCGGCGCAACGCGGCGGGATCGCCGAACACCCGGCGGCCGAGCGCGGCGCGGTCGATCGCGCCGTCGCGTTCGACTCCGGGAAAGGCGGCCGCCACCGCCGCCACCGCCTTGCCGCCGGGGGCGAACAAGGCGTGGACGGTGGCGTCGGCGTCATGCACCGGCAGGCCGGCGCGGCGCAGCATCCGCGCCGCCGTACTTTTACCGGTCCCGATCGAGCCGGTCAGGCCGATGATCCGCATCAGCCGGCCATGACGAAGGCGCGCAGCGCCTCATCGACCTCCGGGCGGGCGCCGAACCAGGCCTCGAACCCCGGCACCGCCTGCCACAACAGCATGCCGAGGCCATCGACCACCGGGTGGCCGCGCCGGCGGGCGGCGGCCAGCAACGGAGTTTCGAGCGGCACATAGACGATGTCGGTCACAATCGCCGTGACCGGCAAGGCGGCGAGGTCGAGATCGAGCGGCGGCTGGCCATGCATGCCGAGGCTGGTGGTGTTGACCAGCAAGGCGGCGCCGTCGAGCTGGTCGGCGCGGTCGGCCCATTCGGCGACGTGGATCGGGCCACCGAGGGTGGCGGCAAGCTGTTCGGCACGGACCCGGCTGCGGTTGACCAGCCGGATTTCCGGCACGCCGGCTTCGGTCAGGGCGGCAATCACCGCGCGGGCGGCACCGCCGGCGCCGATCACCATGGCCGGGCCGGCGGCGGGGCGCCAGGAGGGGGCGTTGCGGCGCAGGTTTTCGAGAAAACCAAAGGCGTCGGTGTTGCGGCCGGTGATCCGGCCGTCCTCGTCGATCACCAGGGTGTTGACCGCGCCGATCCGCGCCGCCAGCGGCTCGATCGCGTCGAGCAGCGGCAGCACCGCCTCCTTGTGCGGGATGGTCAGGTTGGCGCCGCGAAAGCCGAGCCGGGGCAGGGCGCGCACCGCCTGGGCGAGATGCTCGGGCGCCACCGCCAGCGGCAGATAGGCGGCATCAAGGCCAAGCCGGTCGATCCAGTAGCCATGCAGCCGGGGCGAGCGCGAATGCGCCACCGGCCAGCCGAGCACTCCGGCCAGCCGGGCCTCTCCGGTCAAAATCATTGTTGCAGTTCCCCTTCCTCGCGCAGGACTTCGAGCAGCGGCAGCAGCGGCAGGCCGAGGATGGTGAAAAAATCGCCCTCGATCCCGGTGAACAACTGGGCGCCGAGGCCTTCGAGCTGATAGGCCCCGACCGAGGCGAGCGGTGCCGTCCCGGCCTGATCAAGATAGGCGTCGAGGAAGGATTCGGAAAAGTCCCGCATCGTCAGCAACGCCTCGGCGCGGTGAGTCCAGCGCGGATGGCCGTCGCGCAGCAACGCCACCGCGCTGACCAGCCGGTGCTGGCGGCCACGCAACACCAGCAATTGCTCCCGCGCCTCGGCCCGGTCGCGCGGCTTGTCGAACCCGGCGCCGTCGCAATCGAGGGTCTGATCGGCGCCGATCACCAGCGCGCCGGGATGGCGGGCCGACACCTCGGCCGCCTTCAGCCCGGCCAGGGTGGCGGCGATCGCCGCCGCGCCGGCATGCCCCTGGCGCATCGCCTGCTGGATCCGCCCCTCGTCGATCCGGGGCGGATCGATCGTCACCGTCACCCCGGCGGCGGCCAGCATCGCCTGACGGGCGCGGCTGGCGGAGGCCAGCACGATCATGGCGCCACCCCCTCCACCGTGCCGCGACGCTGGTCGTACAATTGGATGATGGTGGCCGAGGCCTCCTCGATCGAACGGCGGGTGACGTCGACCACCGGCCAGCCGAGCCGGGTGAACAGCCGGCGCGCCTGCTGCACCTCCTCGCGCACCCGCTCGAACTGGGCGTAATCGGTCTCCTCGGTCTGGTTGAGCAGACGCAACCGGGCGCGGCGGATGTCGGACAGGCTCTTGGGGTCCTTGGTCAGGCCGACCACCAGCGGACTGGTGGCGTTTTCCAGCTCGAGCGGCAGCGGCACCCCCGGCACCAGCGGATAATTGGCGCATTTGAGGCCGCGATTGGCCAGATACATGCTGGTCGGCGTCTTGGAGGTGCGCGACACCCCCACCAGCACCACGTCGGCTTCCTCGACCAGCTCGATCAACTGGCCGTCATCGTGGGCCAGGGTGAACTGCATCGCGTCGATCCGGCGGAAATATTCGGCGTCGAGCTGATATTGCCGCCCCGGCGCCGCCGCGACCGGGCTGCCGAGATAGGTCGACAGCGAGGCCATCACCGGGTCGAGCACCGAAACGCAGGGCATCGACCGCAGCCGACAGCCCTCCTCCAGCCGACGGCGCACCTCGGAATCGACCAGGGTGAAGAACACCAGACCGGGACGATCGGCGAAATCGGCGATCACCCGCTCGATCTGGCCGACGGTGCGGACCAGACCCCAGGTATGCAGGGTGGGCTGGACCTTTTCAAACTGGGCCAGACAGGCGCGGACGATCGAGGCCACGGTCTCGCCGGTGGCGTCGGAAACCAGATGGATGTGCAGCTCGCTCATGGCGGTGGACAAGTCTCAATCCTGGGGATAACCGGGGTGACGGCGCCTTTCGCCGGATTCGCTCCCCGATCCGCCTTTTCGCTCCGCCGATCGGTGAGTCTGTCGAAAAGACTCGTCTTACGGGTCGAGGATAGCGTGAATCACGGCGGGGGCCACCAGTTTTCCCCGTTATCCACCGCTTTATCCGCAAGCCGGACTCCCGGCGGGATTCAACGACTTGGACTCGGAATGCGGGCGACCTGTCCCCGAACCGCGACAACCGAAACGAGTCGGCGGACAAGCCTGGGGACAGAATCGCGCCGAACGGGGATCCCCGTCATCCACAGGCACCCACCACTCACTGCCATCTTTTCTCTCCTTCCCAAAAAAGGTAAGAGAGGGAACCACATCGAACCAAGGCTGAGCCCCGTGTCCCAGACATCCAAACCCTTCCTGCGCGCCCTCGCCGGTGAAACCATCACGCCGCCGCCGTTCTGGCTGATGCGTCAGGCCGGCCGCTACCTGCCCGAATATCGCGCCACCCGCACCCAGGCCGGCAGCTTTCTCGACCTGTGCTACACGCCGGACCTCGCGGTCGAGGTCACCCTGCAACCGCTGCGGCGCTATGGTTTCGACGCGGCGATCCTGTTCAGCGACATCCTGGTGGTCCCCGATGCGCTCGGACAGAAAGTCGCCTTCAAGGAAGGGGAAGGTCCGGTCCTGCCGGCGATTCGCTCAGCAGCGGACCTTGACCGGCTCGACCTCGCGGGCTTCCACCAGCATCTCGCGCCGGTCTATGCCACCGTCGCCGGTCTGGCCAAGGCGATCCCCGCCACCACCGCGCTGATCGGCTTCTCCGGTGCGCCGTGGACCGTTGCCACCTACATGATCGAGGGCAGCGGCTCGAAGGACTTCCCCAACGCCAAGGGGATGATGTTCTCGCAGCCGGAGCTGTTCGGCCGGCTGATGGACCTGCTGGTGCGCGCCACCGGCGATTATCTGATCCGTCAGATCGACAACGGCGCCGAAGCGATCCAGATTTTCGACACCTGGGCCGGCGCCCTGCCGGAACAGGAATTCGCCAAGTGGGTGATCGCACCGACCCGCACCCTGGTCGAGCGCATCCGCAGCGAGCGTCCCGGCATTCCGGTGATCGGCTTCCCGCGTGGTGCCGGCGTTCTTTACAAGAAATACGTGCAGGAAACCGGGGTCGACGGCGTGTCGATCGATTCCTCGGTGCCGCTGGCCTGGGCCGCGGCCGAACTCCAGCCGCACTGCACCGTGCAGGGCAACCTCGACCCGCTGCTGGTGGTCGCGGGCGGCGAGGCGCTTGACGCCGGCATCGACCGGGTGCTCAACACCCTGGGCCGGGGCCGGTTCATCTTCAATCTCGGGCATGGCATCGTGCCGCCGACCCCGCCGGAAAACGTCGCCCGGCTGGCGGAACGGGTCAAAAACTGGAAAGGGTGATGAACCAACCCACGGCCACGAGAACGGCCGTCGTTCTGTTCAATCTTGGCGGTCCGGACAGTCCGGAGGCGGTCGAGCCGTTTTTGTTCAACCTGTTCAACGACAGGGCGATCATTGACGTTCCGGCTCCCCTGCGCTGGCTGATCGCCAAGATGATCTCGAAACGGCGGGCGCCGACCGCGCGCGACATCTACGCGAATCTCGGCGGCCGCTCGCCGCTGGTCGAGCAGACCCGGGCCCAGGCCCGGGATCTGGAACTGCTGCTCGGCCCGGGCTATCGCTGTTTCATCGCGATGCGCTACTGGCACCCCTTCACCAGCGAGGCGGTCGAATCCGTCAAGGCCTGGGGGGCCACCGACGTCGTGTTGCTGCCGCTCTACCCGCAATTTTCCGCCACCACGGCGGGATCCTCGCTGGGCGAGTGGCAGGCCCAGGCGAAAAAACTGCGGATGACCGCGCCGACGCGGCTGTCCTGTTGCTATCCGACCCAGCGCCACATGGTCGCGGCCCTGGCCGATCTGGTCCGCACCGGCCATGCCGAGGCCAAGAGCGCCGGCAAGCCGCGGGTGCTGTTTTCGGCCCACAGCCTGCCCAAAAAGATGATCGACCGCGGCGATCCCTATCAGAGCCAGGTCGAGCAGACCACCGAGGCGGTGGCCGAGGCGACCGGGATCGCCGATCTCGACTGGAGCGTGTGCTATCAGAGCCGGGTCGGCTCGATGGAATGGATCGGTCCCTCGATCGAAAGCGAATTGGAGCGGGCCGGGCGTGACAAGGTGCCGGTGGTGGTGGTGCCGGTCGCCTTCGTTTCGGAACATTCCGAAACCCTGGTCGAACTCGACATCGAATACCGGCGTCAAGCCGAACAGCTCGGCATTCCCGCCTATGTCCGGGTGCCGACCCTCGGCTGCCATCCCTCGTTCATCAAGGCCCTGGCCGAAGTCGTGCGCGATCCCAAATCCGGCGCCGGCAAGGATGGTTGCAGTTCCCTGGGCCGTACCTGTCTTGGAAAGGGCTGTCAATGCTGAGCGGTCAAGCCTATCTGTGGGTCAAGGCCATCCATGTCATCGCCGTGCTGTCGTGGATGGCCGGGATGCTCTATCTGCCCCGCCTGTTCGTCTATCACACCCAGGTCGCGAAGGGCTCCGAGGCCTCGGAGAAGTTCAAGATCATGGAGCGCCGCCTGCTGAAGGCGATCATGACTCCGGCGATGGTGGTGAGCTGGGTGCTCGGTCTGTGGATCGCGATCGACTTCGACATGTTCAGCCAGCCGTGGTTTCACGTCAAACTGGCGATGGTGGTGGCGATGACCGCGGCGCACCTGTTCCTGATCCGCTGCAAGAACGATTTCGCGGCCGACCGCAACACCCGGCCGGAGAAGTTTTTCCGCGTCCTCAACGAGGTGCCGACACTGCTGATGATCGTCATCGTCATCATGGTGATCGTCAAACCCTGGTAAGGATCCGCCGTCCGGGCCGGGGCCGAGCGCTCCGGCGTTCCGGCGGCATCCGATCGGCCCGCCACATCGGATTTGACAGACGGGCGGCGTTTAGCTAAAGGATGGGCCTGCGCCCGGGCTGATCATCCGCCCCGGCCTTTCCTACCCGTCCCGCCCCTTGCCGGATCCGACCGGCCCAGCTTCCGGCTTCCCGGCCCGAGACCCATCCTGTCCGCCCTTCTTCTCGGACCGATGCCGATCCGCTCCAAGGCATTTGAACGGATACTGATTCGATGCACCTTCAGGACCTGAAAAAGAAGTCTCCCGCCGAGCTGTTGGCGTTTGCCGAGGAGCTCGAGATCGAGAACGCCAGCACCCTGCGCAAGCAGGACATGATGTTCGCGATCCTCAAGCAGCTTGCCGACAACGACACCCCGATCTACGGCGACGGCGTGCTGGAGATTCTTCAGGACGGATTCGGTTTTCTGCGCAGCCCGGAAGCGAATTATCTGCCGGGTCCCGATGACATTTATGTCAGCCCGAGCCAGGTCCGCCGGTTCGGCCTGCGCACCGGTGACACCGTCGAGGGCCAGATCCGTTCGCCCAAGGACGGTGAACGCTATTTCGCGCTGCTCAAGGTCAATTCGATCAATTTCGAGCCGCCGGAAAACGTGCGGCACCGGATCAATTTCGACAATCTGACCCCGCTTTATCCGGAAGAGAAGCTGCGGCTTGAGATCGACGATCCGACCAAGAAGGATCTCACCACCCGGGTGATCGATCTGGTCGCGCCGATCGGCAAGGGCCAGCGCGCTTTGATCGTCGCCCCGCCGCGCACCGGCAAGACGGTGATGTTGCAGAACATGGCCCACGCCATTTCCGCCAATCACCCCGAAGTCTATCTGATCGTCCTCTTGATCGAC
>JBDLVO010000063.1:0-4016 GCA_039804805.1 Pseudomonadota bacterium | reverse complement strand
GTTGGCGGTGCCGCCGGCTTCGACCAGCAGGCGGAGGATGAACAGCCGGCGCGAGGCGACGAAGGTATCGCGGAAACTCATGCCTCAATCCCCTTTCAAGCGGGCTTCAACCAGGATGTTCAATGGCCGTTCGACCCGCTCCAGCACGTCCTTCAGGCCGTCGATGGTGGCGACCAACGCCCTGACCGAGCCCTCGATGTCGCCGATCCGCGTCTTGATGTCGTCGAGATCGTCCTGGTCGGGCAGATGGTCGAGATCGGCCAGGATCGCGGCGAACTGGCGCTCGCCATCGGCCAGCCGGCGGTCGAGCGCGTCGTGCTCGCGATCGTGCTCGGCGCGCCAGGCCCGCAGGTCCTCGTGGGTCACCAGGGTCTGGCGGGCCAGCCAGACCGCCACGCCGGCAATCAGGCCGAGCAGGCCGCCGGCCGGGCCGGCGACCTGCAACAGGGTTTCCAGCCAGTCCGGCATGGTCGGCATCATCCCTTCGCCAGCGCGGCGAGCGCCGGAATGTAGGCGGCGTCGATCGCATGATCGGCCACCGACAGGTTGAGCGCCGGTCGGCGCGAGACCATTTCGGCCCGGCCGTCGTGCAGCCACAGGAACGGCCCGGGCGGGTGGTCGTATTCGACGCTGACGCCGTCGAGCCAGGGCCAGCCCGGGGCGAAATCGGCCTCGAACACCACCCGGGTCAGCGCCGGGCCGTCCGGGCGATAGAGCCGGCGCCAGAACCCGGCCTCGGCCCCCTGCGGCGCGCCGAAGCTGACCACCGCGTCACAAGCGGGCGCCAGCGCCGGCACCAGCTCGGCGCGGATGCCGCCCAGCGAATGGCCGGTGGCCAGCAGCGGCCGGCCGGGATCGAGCAACAGCGCCACCGACGGCCACAGTGCCGCCAGCGGCGACCAGAACCCGTCCATCGCCACCCCGCGCTGGGTGGCGATGGAATCGGTGTCGATGTCGCAGAACAACTGCCCGAGGCTGGTGTTTTCGGCGACGCGGGTGCCTTGCACCGCCACCACCTGCCGCCCGTTCCAGCGGACCACGGTGACCGAACACAAATCGGTCGCAACCTGACCGACGAAATCGAGCCCGAGCGCCGCGACCCGTTGTCGGGTTTCGGCGGGATAGATGCTGTAGGCGGCCTCGGACAGCCGGGCCAGCAGCGCCAGATCGGCGGGGGTCATCGCGCTCACTCGCTGGTCGTGCTGGTGGCGGCGGACAGAGTGGTCTGACTGGTGATCACCATCCCCGACGGCGCGCCGCACAACAGCACCACCGCCTTGGGCAGGTTGGTGTAACCGGAACCGTTGCGGGCCAGGGCACCGTAGGGAATCGCGCAGCCCAGATCGGCCCAGGCCTTGACCGCGTTGTCGTTGATGCCCTGGACGTTGCTTTTCTGGGCGGCAATCTGCTCGGCGGTCCAGGTGTTGGCGGCGCCGATCGCCGCGTTGTATTCGGCGCAGGCCGACAGCCCGCCCGCCGCGACCAGAGCCAGCGCCAGCGCCACCGGCGGCCGACCAGTTCCGGGCGCCGGGGCCGGGACGGCGCCGGCGTTGCGGGCGTGGCGGACGTTGAGCGCCAGCAGCGACAGCAGCCGGCGCGGCCAGTACCACGCGCTGCCCTTGGCCGAGGGCGGGAACAGGGCGTCGATGCCCGACGCCAGCGTCACCGCGCCGGTGGCGGCGATGATCAGGCCCGGGTCGATCCCGAGCGACAGCAACAGGGTGGCAATGTCCAAGGGGGCGTCCTCCGGATGGGGGCGGGTCAGGCCAGGCCGTCGGCGATTGCGGCGGCGATCAGTTCGGGCGGATAGGGCTGCACCCCGTTCTCCATCCGGACGATCGCGGCGACGATCGCGGCGGCGGTGGCGGGGGTCAGCGCGATTTCGCGGTCCGCCGCCACGCCGAGGTTGCGGACGACGAAACCGATATAGGCCAGGGTGTTGTTCTCGTTGGGCGGCGCGTATTCGCCGATCAGTTCGGCGATGGTGCGCTGGCCGTCGCGGAAATAGTCGGTGCGCAGATCCCGGGCGATGGCGCGCAGGCCGTGGAAATCATCCCGGAAGATGCAGAACCCCTTGCCGTCGGCGCCGGTCAGCCCGCGCCAGGGGACATGGGCGTTGAACACCAGATTGCCCGGGTTGCAGTTGAGCAGGCCCCGGGTGGGGCGGGGGATGTCGGGGCGAAGAATCAGGGTCACGGCGCCGCTCTCCTTGATGACGGTGAGCAGCGTAGGAACACGCGGAGGAAAGGTCAGTCCTGAAGGGTTTCAGGTAGGAGCGCCACGTCGGGCGATGAAGGCCAGCAGCGGCGGCTCCTCGGCGGGGGCGGCGGCCCTCGGCGCGGCGGCCGGGCGGGGACCGGCCAGGATGTTGTAGACCGTCCGCTCGGTGCAGCGCAGCGTCTCGGCGATGCGGGCGACCGTCCACCCGGCCTCGCGCCATTCCCACGCCAAGGCCCGCTTGCCGGGACCGGACGGGACCATGATCGTGGAGCCGCCCCAGCGCCGCGCCAAGGACTCGGCCGCGTCCGGTCCCACCAATACCACCACCGGCGAGGCCGGGCCAAGCCGCCCCGGCGCCGGAACGGACAGCGAGCGGCCCCCTCGTTTCTTCGATAATGCCAGCGCCAGGCCGGCGCCGATCGCCTCGACCAGATCACCGAACGGGACGGTGTCAGCCATCGCGCGCACCCGCGTCCCGCCGGGCCAGCTCGCGCGCCCGCCAAGACTTTAGCCCCTCGGTCACCACCCGGGCCTGATCGGGGCTCAACCATTCTGGATCGTCCACCCCGGTCATCCGCTTGACGTAGGCCAGCAGCCCGGCCCGGGTCGGCGTGCGCGGGATGCCGGCGCGGCACATGTCGCCCCAGAGGGCAAACACCTTGCGGATCTCCGGCTTGTCGCTGGCCGGGCGATGGTGTTGGCCGTTGCCCTTACCCGGCTTGGCCTGCCAGCCGAGCCGCCTGAACTCGGCCAGCACCGCCTCAAGCTGGGCGCGGGACAGCCCCTTGGAGGTCTCCTGCCCGGTAATCCGGGCCAGCAGGGCGCGGTAGCAATCCTCGGTCAGTGCCAGATCCTTGCGGGCGATGTGGAGTTTGGCGAGCATGGGATCACGCGGCATCGGGGGCCTCCCATCCGGCGCAGGCCGGGGCGCGAAGCAGGATGTCGCTGCCGCGCGACCGGGTCCAAATCCCTCTGGCCCGGCCGCATTTGGCATAACGCCCGTGGCGCAGGGCATGCCGGCAGGTGGCGCAGGTTTGGTCGGTCGGTCCGCTGCCGGGCCGCTGGAAGTATCCGCGCGGCTGAATGCTGCTGCGGGGATTGGCGGGCACACCGAAGAGGTCAGCCGGCATCACCCCCTCCCCAGGCTGAACGCCGGCAAACCGAGCTCCGCCCGTTTGCCGTTGGCGCGCTTGACCAGATCGCGCTCCGACCACCCGGAGGTGCCGTTGAGCCGCCAGCCGCCGTTGCCTGTGATCGCGACCCGGTCGCCATTGGCCGCCAGCCAGTCGATCACCGTGTCGATGTCGGTCGGCGCCGGCTCGGGATCACGGTGCCGATCGCGCAGCACATCCTCAGGCAGGACGGCCCGGCCGGCCGGCAACGGCTCGGGCACGGCGCGCGGGACCGATCGAGCCGGAGGCGGGAGCGCGACGTTCAGCGCGGCCATGTCGATTTTCTCGACCGGACCAAAGGGCGCCCCGGCGCTCATGCTGGTCAACTCGTAGCGGGTCCCGGCGCCGGTGCCGATGCGGTGGACGATGCCGGCCTCTTCCAGATCGGCAAGATGCCGGCGCGCCAGCACCACCCCGCACCCCAGCACTTTGGCCAGCGCGGCCCCGGTGATCCGCTCGCCGGCGGCGGCGAGGCAGCCGACATAAGCGCGGATGTCGGCCGGGGTCAGCCGTCCTTTCCGCGTCGTTTCAGCGCCCGATGCAGCCGCCTCGCCTCCCGATTCGGCCGAGTGATTCGATGCTCCATCTCCGGCGGGAGATCCCGCCGGAAGGTCGCCGCCTTCA
>JBDLVO010000062.1:0-5644 GCA_039804805.1 Pseudomonadota bacterium | reverse complement strand
CGTGGTGATCGTCGGCGGCGGGCCGTCCGGCCTGTCGGCGGCGATCCGCCTCAAGCAGATCGATCCGGACCTGTCCGTCTGCGTCCTGGAAAAAGGGTCGGAAATCGGCGCCCACATCCTGTCGGGGGCGGTGCTCGAACCGCATGCCCTGGCCGAGCTGATTCCCGACTGGCGCGAGCGGGGGGCGCCGCTCAACACCCCGGCCCATGACGACACCTTCCTGTTCCTGACCGAGAGCAAATCGTATCGGCTGCCGACCCCGCCGACGATGAACAATCACGGCAACTACATCATCTCGCTCGGCAATTTCGTCCGCTGGCTGGCGGCCCAGGCCGAGGCGCTCGGGGTCGAGGTGTTCGCCGGCTTCGCCGCCGCCGAGGTGCTGTATGACGAATCCGGCGCGGTGCGCGGCGTCGCCACCGGCGACATGGGGGTGGGCAAGGACGGCGCCCCCGGCCCCAATTTCACCCCCGGGGTCGAGCTGCTGGCGCGCCAGACCCTGTTCGCCGAGGGCTGTCGCGGCAGCCTGACCCAGGTCCTGTTCGAGCGGTTCGACCTGCGCCGCGATTGCGACGTGCCGACCTACGGCATCGGCATCAAGGAATTGTGGGAGGTCGATCCCGCCCGCCACCATCCCGGCCGGATCGTCCATTCGGTCGGCTGGCCGATGGATGCCAGGACCTATGGCGGCGCCTTCCTCTATCACCTTGAAGACCATCAGGTGGCGGTCGGCTTCGTCATCGGCCTCGATTATGCCAATCCGCATCTGTCGCCGTTCGACGAGATGCAGCGCTTCAAGACCCATCCGGCGATCCGCGCGACCTTCGAGGGCGGACGGCGGATCTCCTACGGCGCCCGCGCTTTGTCGGAAGGCGGGCTGCAATCGATCCCGAAGCTGACCTTCCCGGGCGGGCTGCTGATCGGCGACACCGCCGGCTTCCTCAACGTGCCGAAGATCAAGGGCAGCCACACCGCGATGAAGTCGGGGATGCTGGCGGCCGAGGCGGTCGCCGCCCTGCTGGCCGGCGGCGGCGGGGCCGGGGGCGAGGCCACCGCCTATCCCGCGGCGCTGCGCCAAAGCTGGCTGTGGGACGAGTTGTACCACGCCCGCAACGTCCGCCCCTCGTTCCATTGGGGGCTGTGGGGCGGGCTGCTCTATTCGGCGTTCGATTACGAGGTGCTGCGCGGCCGGGCGCCGTGGACCCTGCGTCACCGCCGCCCCGATCATCAGACGCTGGACAAGGCGGCCGACAGCCGGCCGATCGCCTATCCCAAGCCGGATGGGGCGGTCAGCTTCGACAAGCTGTCGAGCGTGTTCATCTCCAACACCAATCACGAGGAGAACCAGCCCTCGCATCTGCGCCTGACCGATCCGGCGGCGCCGATCGCGATCAATCTCGCCCTCTATGACGCCCCCGAGCAGCGTTACTGCCCGGCCGGGGTCTACGAGATCGTGCGGCCCGAGGACGGCACCCCGCCCCGGCTCCAGGTCAATGCCCAGAACTGCCTGCATTGCAAGACCTGCGACATCAAGGATCCGACCCAGAACATCACCTGGGTGGTGCCCGAAGGTGGCGGTGGACCGAATTATCCCAACATGTAAAGCTGCGACCTTCGACTCAGCAGGGGCCGGAGCCGCCACTCCGGCGCCTCCCCCCCGAGGAAACCTGTGATGCGAGAACGGCGACTCTCTCCCCCCCCGCTGGCCCTGGCCCTGGCTTTGGCCCTGGCGGGGGCCGGCCTGACCACCTGCGTCCCCGGCCCGGCGGCCCCCCCCGATCCGGCGGTCGACGCCGCCGCCAGCGAGGCCGCCACCGTGCCGGGGCGGCCCGGCGGTCTGGCCGCCTATCTCGCCGGCCGGTTCGCCGAAGCCCATGGCGACACCCGCGCCGCCGCCGGCTTCCTGGCGATCGCCGCCGCCGCCGACCGCGACAACACCGATCTGCAACGGCTGGCCTTCACCCTGCTGCTGGCCGAGGGCCGCCTCGACGAGGCGACGCCGATGGCCGAGCGGCTGTTGCGGATCGACGAGGAGGCGCCGCTGCCGGCGATCCTGCTCGGCGCCCGCGCCGCCGAGTCCGGCCAGTACGACGAAGCCGAACGCCGCTTCGACGCCCTGCCGCGCAAGGGGCTCAACGCCTTCATCGCCCCGCTGCTGCTGGCCTGGGCCGAGGCCGGCCGGGGCGACACCGAGGGCGCGCTGCGGCTGTTGAAGGTCGGCGGCACCATCAAGGCCTTCGCCCCGGTGTTCGAACTCCACGCCGCGCTGATCGCCGATCTGGCCGACCGGCCCGAACTGGCCGAAGCCCATTTCCGCACCGCGCTCGAAGGGCAGAACACCCTGCGGGCGATCGAGGCGGCCGGCGCGTTCTATCAGCGCACCGGCCGGACCGAGACCGCCCGCGCCCTCTATCGCAAGTATCACGCCGAACAGCCCGACCGCTCGCTGTTCGACGGCGACCGCGCCCTCGCCGCCGGGGCCAAGGCTCCCCGGGTGGTGGACAGCCCCCGCGCCGGGCTGGCCGAGGCGCTGTTCGACACCGCCTCGCTGGCCCGCCAGAGCGGCGCCCAGGATCTGGCGCTGGTGTTCGCCCGGCTGGCGCTCGATCTGCGCCCCAATTTCCCGCTGTGCCAGTTGCTGCTGGCCGACGTGCTCAGCCGCCAGGGCCGGCTCGACGAGGCCGAGCCGATGTTCCTGGCGATCGACCCGTCCTCGCTGGCGGCGGACTATGCCCGGCTGCGCCTCGCGGTCAATCTCGACGAGGCCGGGCGGACCGACGCGGCGGTGGCCGAATTGCGCCGGCTGGTCGAGGCCCGTCCCGACAGCTATGACGCGGCGATGACCCTGGGCGACGTGCTGCGCGGCCACAAACGCTTCGCCGAGGCGGCCGAGGCCTACGACACCGCCCTCACCCGTGCCGCCGCCGGGCAGGAGGCGGCCAACCCGCAGTTGTGGCCGCTCTATTACGCCCGGGGCATCGCGCTCGAACGCTCCGGCCAGTGGCCGCGCGCCGAGGCCGATTTCCTCGAGGCGCTGAAGCTGAAGCCCGAGCAGCCCGACGTGCTCAATTACCTCGGTTATTCCTGGGTCGATCAGGGCAGCAATCTCGAGGAGGGGCGCTCGCTGCTGGAGCGGGCGGTGCGTCAGCGCCCGAATGACGGCGCCATCGTCGATTCGCTCGGCTGGGCGCTGTTCCGCCTCGGCGATTATGCCGGCGCGGTCAAGCATCTCGAACGCGCCGCCGAACTGAAGCCCGAGGATCCGACCATCAACGAGCATCTCGGCGATGCGCTGTGGCGGATCGGCCGCACCGAAGAGGCCCGCTTCCAGTGGCAGCGCGCCCTGACCCTCAATCCCGAACCGGAGCAACTCGAGCCGCTGAAGGCCAAGGCGGCGTCCGGCCAGTTGCCTCCTCCGACCGTGAAGTGACCCGTTCCATGACCGATCGTTCCGTTACCGTCGAAGCCCCGGCCAAGGTCAACCTGACCCTGCTGCTGACCGGGCGCCGCCCCGACGGCTATCACCTGCTCGATTCGCTGGTGGCGTTCGCCGGAATCGGCGACACCCTGACCGCCAGCCCGGGCCTGGGATTGACCCTGTCGGTCGACGGCCCTACCGCCGCCAGCCTGCCCGAGGGCGAGAACATCGTGCTGAAGGCGGCGCGCCTGCTGGCCGAGGCCGCCGGCCGGCCGGCCGACGCGACGCTGCATCTGACCAAGCGCCTGCCGGTCGCCGCCGGTATCGGCGGCGGTTCGGCCGACGCCGCCGCCACCCTGACCGCGCTGATCCGGCTGTGGGATCTGACCCTGCCGCCCGAGCGCCTGCACGCCTTGGCGCTGTCGATCGGCGCCGACGTCCCGGTCTGCCTGGCTGGCCGGGCGACGCGGATGGAAGGGGTGGGCGAGGTGCTGACCCCGGCTCCGGCGCTGCCGCCGGCCTGGCTGGTGCTGGTCAATCCGCTGATGCCGTTGTCGACTCCGGCGGTGTTCAAGGCCCGCACCGCCGGCTTTTCCGCCCCGGCGCCGCTGACCGAGGCCCCGGCCGACGCCCGCGCCCTGGCCACGGCGCTGGCGGCGCGGCGCAACGATCTGACCCCGCCGGCGATCGCCCTGCTGCCGGTGATCGGCGAGATGCTGGCCCTGATCGCCGCCCAGCCCGATTGCCTGCTGGCGCGGATGTCGGGCTCGGGGGCGACCTGCTTCGGCCTGTTCGCGACCGAGGCCGCCGCCCGCGCCGCCGCCGCCGCGCTGACCGGCTGTCAACCCGGCTGGTGGGTGGCCCCGGCCCCGTTGCTGGGATGAGCGCGCCGCCGCCGTTCTGGGAGGCCAAGAGCCTGTCCGAGCTGACCCGGGCCGAGTGGGAGAGCCTGTGCGACGGCTGCGGCCGCTGCTGCCTGCACAAGCTCGAGGACGCCGATACCGGCGAGATCCACTACACCAACGTCGCCTGCAAGCTGCTCGACCTGACCTCCTGCGCCTGTAGCAATTACGAGCGGCGCTGGGACAGCGTGCCCGACTGCATCAAACTGTCGCCCCGGGTGATCGGCGACCTCGCCTGGCTGCCCTCGACCTGCGCCTACCGCCTGCTGCGCGAGGGGCGCCCGCTGCCGGCGTGGCATCCGCTGGTATCGGGCGATCCCGACAGCATCCACCGCGCCGGCATCTCGGTGCGCGGCCGCGCCGTGCGGGAAAACCGTACCCGCCGGCTCGAACGCCACATCGTCTCTTGGCCGGCGTGATGACGCGGCGTAGGCTTGACCCCGGTGCCCCTCTTTCCCATATCCAGGGACAGGTGAGGATTTGCTCCAGGAGGTTGACCCATGAGACAGCGCACTCCCCGGGCTCAGGTGGCGGCAGTCGAGGACACCACCTTCCGCATGGCCGTGATCACCACCGCCGCGCTGTCACTGGCGCTTGTCTGGTTCGGCCTGCTGGCGGGATGAGTCCGCGCCGCGCCGCCCCGCGATCGGGGCGGACGCGGTGAGATCCCTGCCGGTCGAGGCCCCTCCGGCCCGCGCTTGGCAGCGGATGCTGTCGGGCCGTCGGCTCGACATTCTCGACCCTTCCCCGCTCGACGTCGAAATCCAGGATATCGCCCTCGGCCTGTCCCGCGTCGCCCGCTGGAACGGCCAGACTGTCGGCGAACACGGCTTCTCGGTCGCCCAGCACAGCCTGGTGGTGGTCGATCTGATGCGCCGGGCCGATCCGCGCCTGCCGCTGGCGGCGTTGCGGGCCGGCCTGCTGCACGACGCGGCCGAATATGTCACCTCCGACCTGATCACCCCGTTCAAACGCGCGGTCGGCCGTCCCTATGACGAAATCGAACAGCGGGTGGCCACGGCGATTCTGCGCGCCTTCGGCCTGCCCGCGCCCCTGCCCGAAGCCTGGGAGCGGGCGATCCATCAGGCCGACCGCGCCGCCGCCTTCGCCGAGGCGGTGCAACTGGCCGGGTTCGATTCCGCCGAGGCGCGCAAGGTGCTGGGATTTCGCGGCGCGAGGCCGGACCTCGATTTGACGCCCTGGCCGGCGGAGCAGGCGCGGCGGGCGTTTCTCGATCGCTTCGCCGCGCTGGGGTGAGAAGAGGCGGGCTCCCGCCCGCACCCGGCCGGGGCGATGCCCCGGACCCCCTTTGTTTTTATCGATG
>JBDLVO010000061.1:0-8441 GCA_039804805.1 Pseudomonadota bacterium | reverse complement strand
CGACCCGGTCCGCGACGTGATCGGACTCCAGGTGGTCACCGTCGGGCGCGAGGCGACCGAGACGGCGCGGCGCTGGTTCGAGGCCGACAAGTACCAGGATTATCTCTATCTGCACGGCCTGTCGGTCGAGGTCGCCGAGGCGCTGGCCGAATATGTCCACAAGCGGATCCGCGCCGAGCTTGGTTTCGCCGCCGAGGATGCCGCCGAGCCGGCCCAGTTGCTGCGCCAGGGCTATCGCGGCTCGCGCTTCTCGTTCGGCTATCCCGCCTGTCCCCGGCTGGAGGATCAGGCGCGGATCCTCGCTCTGCTGGGGGCGGAGCGGATCGGGGTCGGGCTGTCGGACGAGTTCCAGTTGGATCCCGAGCAATCGACCTCGGCCATCGTCAGTCTGCATCCGCAGGCGCGCTACTTCGTGTTGTAACGGCGGGGCTGCCGCCCCGCACCCGGCCCGGGGCGATGCCCCGGACCCCCTTCTTTTTCACGGGGGAGCGGGAGGGCGGCCACGTCTGAGGGAGTCCGGCCGGGCCAACCCTGGGGAGGGGGGGCCGGGGCGGGAGAGGGAGACCGCGGCAACGCGGTCGTCACGTCAGAGGGGGAAACACCGATGTTGCACAAACTCGGGCTCGGCCTCGCGCTCGCGCTGGGGCTCGCCATGCTGTCCGCACCGGCCGGGGCGACCGAATTGTGGAATCAGCACCTGCGCGGAGTCGATAGCGGCCTGCCGGCCGGGGCGCTGCCGCCGGAAGGGCTCTATTTCGCGCTGAACAATTATTTCGCCTCGTTCAACCAGTACGGCCCGGCCGACCGCAAGACCGGGATGTCGCTCAACGCGGTGGTCGAGGCGCCGGTGCTGCTGTGGAACACCGGGCTCGAGGTGCTGGGGGCGCAATACGCCGTCGCGGTGGCCCAGCCGTTCGACTACACCGAGATCGGCGTGCCCAATTCGCCCGGCCTGACCAACACCGGCCATTGGGGCAATTTCAACACCTACCTCGCCCCGGTGATCCTGTCCTGGGCGCTGCCCTACGATTTCCACGTCAAGGGCAGCTTCGGGGTGTGGCTCGACGATGCCAGCTCGGCCCCCGGCCGCAGCCCGTCGCGCGGCGGCGTCGGCTCGGGCAACGGCTTCACCACCTTTGAACCGGCGCTCGGCATCAGCTGGCTGCATGACGGCTGGAACCTCAGCGCCCAGATCTATTACGACACCAGCACCCGCAACGACCGCACCGATTACCAGTCCGGCGACCAGATCGCGGTCGATTACACCGCGACCAAGACCATCGGCGGCTGGACCTTCGGCCTCGGCGCGTTCCAGCTCAATCAGATCGAACGGGACAGCCAGCGCGGCCGCAAGCTGTCGGGCACGGTGTCGCAATCCTACGGGCTGGGGCCGATCCTCGGCTACGATTTCGGCCCGTTCAGCCTCCAGGGCACCTACAACCACTATCTGGCGACCCACAACGACGTCGGCGACAACGTCCTCAACGTCCGTCTGGTCGTGCCGGTGTTCTGAGCCCGCGCGGCTCAGGCCGGGGGAAAGCGGCGGAACGCCGCCGTTTCCTCCGCCTGGGCCGACAAACGGGCCAGACGGGGATGGACGGCCGGGTCGATCCGCTCGCCCAGCAGGTCGCGGCTGAACCGCCAGGTCACCGCGATGGTGACATCAGCCAGCAACGGCCGCGCCGTCCCCACCCACCCGTCGCCCGCGCCGATCTCCGCCTCGAGCAGACGATAGGCGGCATCGAGCTGCTGCCACACCCGGTCGAGCCAGGGCTGATGCTGCTTGTCGAGCGGACGCAGCCGGGTCTCGTAGACGATCTGCACCGTCTTCTCGCACGCCGCCAGCGCCAGCCCCAACAGCCGGGTCGCCCGCAGCAGCCCGGCCGGATCGGTGGGGGTCAGCCGCCGCTCCGCCGCCGCCAGCGTCTCGGCATAGGCGATGATCAGGGTCGAATCGAGCAGCACCGTGCCGTCATCGGCCACCAGGGTCGGCGCCTTGACCACCGGATTGATCGCGGCGAAGCGGTCGAAATCGGAAAACACCGACAGGGAGTGATGCTCGAACGCCACCCCCAGCAGATCAAGCGCGATCGCGGTACGGCGGACATAGGGCGAATCCAGCATTCCGATCAGACGCATCTCGACCCTCCTTCGCGGCGAAACGGGGTCCAGGGGCCTGTGGCCCCTGGCGGGGGCGGGGCAGCGCCCCGCTTGAGCTTATACCAAGCCGCGGGGATCGGATCCGATCCCCGCTCCCTCAAGCGCCGGGCGGGGCGCCCCGGCGCCCCTTGGCTTTCGCGCCACGAGGCGCGCGGCCCCTTGGGCCTAACCAAGCTGCGATGAGTCCCCCTCACCGCAGCTTGGTATTACTGCCGCCCGCCGATCCGCGACAATGAGGCGTCGAGACGGGCATCGGCCTCGGCGATTTCGCGCAGCGCGTCGCGGGTGAAATCGATATGAGCCTCGGCCGCCGCCTGGGCGGCGGCGGGATCGCCGGCCAGCACCGCGTCGAGGATGGCGCGGTGCTGATTGAACAGCAGGTCGCGCACCGCCTGCCGCCGATACAGCATCGCCCGGCTGTACAGCTCGTCATGCCCGAGCAGCCCCATCAGCGCCCGCATCACATGCATCATCACCAGACTGTGCGAAGCCTCGTAGATGGCGAGATGGAACTGGGTGCCGGCCTCGGCCTCCAACGAACGGTCGCCGGCCTGATTGGCCGCCTCGATCGCGGCGAAGCGGCGGGTCAGGCTGGCCCGATCGATATCGGTGGCCCGCAGCGCCGCCAGCGCGGTGGCCGAGCTTTCGACCAGCCGGCGGAATTCGAGGTAATCGAGCACCGCCTCGGGATGGCCGGTCAGCACCTCGCGGATCGGGCCGCAGAATCCCTCGCCCAGCAGCGGCGCCACCTCGGTGGCGCCGCCCCGTTCCGACGACAGCAGCCCGCGCCCCTCCAGCTTGTCGAGCGCCTCGCGCAGCGACGGGCGCGACACGTCGAACCGTGCCGCCAGCTCGCGTTCCGGCAACAGGCGTTCGCCCGGTCGCAGACTGCCCTCGAGAATCAGCCGTTCAAGATGGTGGGCGATGCTGTCCGCCAGTTTGGGGGGTCTGATTCGTTCCGTCATGCCCATCTCGGGGGTTGGCTTCGGACCGAACTGGGCCGAAACGATTAGCTACGCCCAAACCCCATCTGTCGGCAAGAGCAAGAACCCTGTTTACAAGAGCGGTAAAGAGTTTTATCCGATAGCCCTGCGCCGAACAAAAGGATGAACCATGACCGCCGCCTTGCCCTGTCACCTGCCCCTGCGCAAGCTGCTCGTCGCCAACCGGGGCGAGATCGCGATCCGCATCTGCCGCGCCGCCACCGAGCTCGGCATGACCACCGTCGCGGTCTATTCGACCGAGGACCGCTTCGCGCTGCATCGGTTCAAGGCCGACGAATCCTACCTGATCGGCAAGGGCAAGGGCCCGATCGAGGCCTATCTGTCGATCGACGAGATCGTCCAGGTGGCCAAGGAGACCGGCTGCGACGCGGTTCATCCCGGTTATGGCTTCCTGGCCGAAAATCCCGATTTCGCCGACGCGGTGCGCGCCGCCGGGCTGGTGTTCGTCGGCCCCTCCTCCGACGTGATGCGGCTGCTCGGCAACAAGGTGGCGGCGCGCAACCTCGCGGTGTCGGCCGGGGTGCCGGTGATGCCGGCGACCGGGCCGCTGCCGGCCGATTTCGACGAATGCCGCCGGCTGGCGGGAGAGGTCGGCTATCCGCTGATGCTGAAGGCGAGCTGGGGCGGCGGCGGGCGCGGCATGCGCGTGGTCGAAAGCGCCGACGATCTGCCCGAACTGGTGGCGGTGGCCCGGCGCGAGGCCAAGGCGGCGTTCGGCAATGACGAGGTCTATCTGGAGAAGCTGGTCCGCCGCGCCCGCCATGTCGAGGTGCAGATCCTGGGCGATGCCGGCGGTGAGCTGCTCCATCTGTTCGAGCGCGATTGCTCGGTGCAGCGGCGCAATCAGAAGGTGGTCGAGCGCGCCCCCGCCCCCTATCTCGACCAGGACGGGCGCGAGGCGCTGTGCGCCGCCGCGCTGACGTTGGCCCGCGCCGCCGGCTACCAGAACGCCGGCACGGTCGAGTTCCTGATGGATGTCGACAGCGGCGCGTTCTATTTCATCGAGGTCAATCCCCGCGTCCAGGTCGAACACACCGTCACCGAGGTCGTCACCGGGATCGACATCGTCAAGGCGCAGATCCGCATCGCCGCCGGCGCCCGCATCGGCCAGCCCGGCGCCGAACTGCCGCACCAGCACGAAATCCGCCTCAACGGCCACGCCATCCAGTGCCGCATCACCACCGAGGATCCCTCCAACGCCTTCATTCCCGATTACGGCCGCATCACCGCCTATCGCGGCGCCGCCGGCTTCGGCATCCGCCTCGACGGCGGCACCGCCTTCTCCGGCGCGCTGATAACCCGCCATTACGATTCGCTGCTGGAAAAGGTCACCGCCTGGGCGCCGACCCCGGACGAGACGATCCTGCGGATGGAGCGGGCGCTGCGCGAGTTCCGCATTCGCGGCGTCGCCACCAACCTGACCTTCCTCGAGGCGGTGATCTGCCATCCCCGCTTCGTCACCTGCGACTACACCACCCGCTTCATCGACGAGACCCCCGAGCTGTTCGCCCGCTCCGAGCGGCGCGACCGCGCCAGCCGGCTGCTGAACTTCGTCGGCGAGGTGATGGTCAACGGCAATCCCGAGGTCGCCGGCCTGCCCCAGCCCAAGAGCGTCGCGGTGCCCGAGGCCCCGGCCTGGGACCATGCCGCCCCGCCGCCCGACGGCAGCAAGCAATTGCTCGACCGGCTCGGCGCCGAGGGTCTGGCCCGCTGGATGCTGGAGCAGCAGCGGGTGCTGATCACCGACACCACCTTCCGCGACGCCCACCAATCGCTGATCGCGACCCGGATGCGCACCGCCGACCTGATGGCGGCGGCCCCGGCCTATGCCCGCCGCCTGCCCGGCCTGTTCTCGGTCGAATGCTGGGGCGGCGCCACCTTCGACGTGGCGATGCGCTTCCTCAAGGAGGACCCGTGGGAGCGGCTGCGCGGCTTCCGCCGGGCGATGCCCAACCTGCTGCTGCAGATGCTGCTGCGCTCGGCCAACGCGGTCGGCTACACCAACTACCCCGACAACGTGGTGCGCCATTTCGTCGCCCAGGCGGCGGAGAACGGGGTGGACCTGTTCCGGGTGTTCGACTCGCTCAACTGGGTCGACAACATGCGGGTGGCGATCGACGCGGTGCGCGAGACCGGCCGGCTGTGCGAGGGCACCATCTGCTACACCGGCGACCTCGACGATCCGGCCCGGCCGAAATACGACCTCAAATATTATGTGACGATGGCCAAGGAGCTGGAAGCGGCCGGCGCCCACATCCTCGGCATCAAGGACATGGCCGGGCTGGCCAAGCCGAAGGCGATCGCCCGGCTGGTCACGACCCTCAAGCAGGAAATCGGCCTGCCGATCCATTTCCACACCCACGACACCTCGGGCCTGTCGGCGGCCAGCGTGCTGGCGGCGGTCGAGGCCGGGGTCGACGCGGTCGACGCGGCGATGGATGCGATGAGCGGGCTGACCTCGCAGCCGCCGCTCGGCTCGATCTGCGCCGCGCTGGCCCAGCACGAGCGCGATCCCGGGCTGGATCACACCGCCCTCAACGACCTGTCGCGCTATTGGGAAGGGGTGCGGACGCTCTATGCGCCGTTCGAGGCCGATATCCGTTCCGGCACCGCCGACGTCTATCGCCACGAGATGCCGGGCGGCCAGTACACCAACCTGCGCGCCCAGGCCCGTTCGCTCGGGGTCGAGCAGCATTGGGACTGGGTGGCCCAGGCCTATGCCGACGTCAACCTTCTGTTCGGCGACGTGGTCAAGGTGACGCCCACCAGCAAGGTGGTCGGCGACATGGCGCTGATGATGGTCACCAGCAACCTGACCCCCGAGGACGTGCTCGACCCGCACAAGGAAATCGCCTTCCCCGAATCGGTGGTGTCGTTCTTCAGGGGCGATCTCGGCCAGCCGGTCGGCGGCTTCCCGGCGGCGTTGCAGAAGAAGGTGCTGGCCGGGGCCGAGCCGATCCGGGTCCGTCCCGGCGCGGTGCTGCCGCCGGCCGACCTCGCCGCCGAGCGCGCCGCCGCCGAGACCAAGGCCGGCCGGACGGTCAGCGAGGCCGAACTGGCTTCCTACCTGATGTATCCCAAGGTGTTCGCCGATTTCGCCGCCCACCAGCGCAGCTTCGGCGACGTCTCCGCCCTGCCGACCGACGTGTTCTTCTACGGCATGCAGCCGGGCCAGGAGATCAGCGTCGAGATCGAGCGCGGCAAGAGCCTGATCATCCGCTTCCTCGCCATCGGCGAGGCCGATGCCGACGGCGAGCGCAAGGTGTTCTTCGAGCTGAACGGCCAGCCCCGGGTGGTGCGGATCAGTGACCGCACCGTCGCCCCGGCCCGGGTGGCGCGGCCCAAGGCCGAGCCGGGCAACCCGGCCCAGATCGGCGCGCCGATGCCCGGTCTGGTGGTCAGCGTCGCGGTCCATCCCGGCCAGCCGGTCGAGAAGGGCGACCTGCTGGTGGCGATCGAGGCGATGAAGATGGAGACGGCGGTGCGGGCCGAACGGGCCGGCGTCGTCGCCCAGGTCGCGGTCACCCCCGGCACCCAGGTCGAGGCCAAGGACCTGCTGGTGGTGCTCCAGGACGCGCCCACGGCGTAACGGATAACAGAGCGGGTGGCGCATCGACGCGGCCCGCCCCGACCGGGGCCGGAAATGCCCCGGCCCTCCCCCCCCGGAAGTTCTGGGAGGCTTTGACCGGGGGGGGAGGCGCGCTTTTTCGGCAGGACCACGCCCCCTGATTCGCGTTTGCCGCGCGAAGAACCCGGGAATGGGATCCAAGGGCCCCCGGCCCTTGGCGGGTGCGGGCGGCGCCCGCGGCAAACCTTGCATTCACGGGGACCACGCGCTATAAGCGTCGCCTTCTCCGCGCCGGCCGGGCCGTTCGGGCTGCCTGCGGCGTGACTTCAGTCAAACGCTTCACATCAAGGAAAGCGCAAATGCCCAAGATGAAGACCAAGAGCGCCGCCAAGAAGCGGTTCAGCCTCACCGGCAGCGGCAAGGTCAAAGGCAACGTGGCCTTCAAGCGCCACTGCCTGTCGGCCAAGAGCCAGAAGATGAAGCGGCAGGCCCGCGGCACCTTCGTCCTGTTCAAGACGGACGGGGACAACATCAAGAAGTTCTACCTGCCGAACGGAGTCTAACCCATGGCGCACGTCAAGAGAGGCGTGACCACCCACGCTCGTCACCGCAAGATTCTCAAGCTCGCCAAGGGCTATCGGGGCCGCGCCAGCACCTGCTTCCGCGTCGCGATCGAGAAGGTCGAAAAGGCGCTGCGGTACGCCTACCGTGACCGCCGGGCCAAGAAGCGCAATTTCCGCGCTTTGTGGATCCAGCGCATCAACGCCGGCGCCCGCGCCCACGGCCTGCCCTATTCCCGTTTCATGGACGGGCTGAAGAAGGCCGGCATCGCCCTCGACCGCAAGGTGCTGTCGGACATCGCGATCCGCGAGCCGGACGCCTTCCGCGCCCTGGTCGAAAAGGCCCAGGCCGCCCTGCGGTAGGTTTCCCGCACGGGAATGATGTGGGACAGGGGCCGGCCCGTTGGGGTGCGGCCCCTGTTCGCATCCGCGGCCGGCGTTCCGGCCCGACAGACAGCGCGCCAGCCCCCGGGGGCGGGCGGCCGGCGCGCCCGACAAGCGTTGAAGGAAGCGACCGATGCAAGATCTGGATCGACTGCGCGCCGAAGCGCTGGCCGCCATCGCCCAGGCGACCAGCCTTGAGCAGGTGGAAGCCGCCCGCGTCGCCGCGCTCGGCAAGAAGGGCACCATCTCCGGCCTGATGAAGGGGCTGGGCGGGATGTCGCCCGAGGAACGCAAGGACGCCGGCGCCCGGCTCAACCTCGCCCGCGACGAGATCGCCGCCGCCCTCGAGTCCGCCCGCGCCGCGCTGGAAACCCAGGCGCTGGCCGAGCGGCTGGAGCGCGAGCGGATCGACGTCACCCTGCCGGCGCGGCCGGAAAGCCAGGGGCGGATCCATCCGATCAGCCAGACCATCGAGGAGATCGTCGAGATCTTCGCCCAGATGGGCTTCGTCGTCGCCGAGGGGCCGGACATCGAGGACGATTTCCACAATTTCACCGCCCTCAACATCCCGCCGGAGCATCCCGCCCGGCAGATGCACGACACCTTCTATTTCGGCGAGCGCGAGGATGGCGGCCGCCACCTGCTGCGCACCCACACCTCGCCGGTGCAGATCCGCACGATGATGAGCGGCAAGCCGCCGATCCGGGTGATCATCCCCGGCCGCACCTTCCGTTCCGACAGCGACCAAACCCACACGCCGATGTT
>JBDLVO010000060.1:0-3587 GCA_039804805.1 Pseudomonadota bacterium | reverse complement strand
CGCTTCTGGGCCGAGCCCTACCGCGCACCGCTGCAGCGCTGGGGCACCGAGCTGCACGACCGCTTCCTGCTGCCCACGTTCCTGTGGATGGACTTCGAGGACGTGATGGCCGACATGGTCCGCGCCGGCTTCGCCTTCCAGGCCGACTGGTTCGCGCCGCACTTCGAGTTCCGCTTCTCGAAGGTCGGCGAACTGGCGGCCCGCGGCGTGCACCTGACGCTGCGCACCGCGCTCGAACCCTGGCATGTGATGGGCGAGGAGGCCGGCAGCGGCGGCACCGTCCGTTATGTCGATTCCTCGGTCGAACGCTTGCAGGTCAAGGTCACCAACCTGACCGCCCCGGGGCTGGTGCTGGCCTGCAACGGCCGCCGGGTGCCGCTGGCGCCGACCGGCACCAACGGCGAATGGGTCGCCGGCATCCGCTACCGCGCCTGGAATCCGCCTTCCAGCCTGCATCCCCGCATCGGGGTCCACGCCCCGCTGACGATCGATCTGGTCGATCGCCACGGCGACGTGGTGCTGGCCGGCTGCACCTACAACGTCTCCCATCCCGGCGGGCGCAGTTACGTTACCTTCCCGGTCAACTCGTTCGAGGCCGAGGCCCGGCGCCGCGCCCGTTTCCAGCCGTTCGGCCATGGCCAGCACGGCCTTGGCGCGGAAGAGCGGGGCACCCACCCGGATTATCCCAATACCCTCGACCTGCGGCTGTAAGCGGCGGGGCGGCCGCCCCGCGCCCCCTTCTTTTCGAAAACAAAGGGGGTCCGGGGCATCGCCCCGGCCGGGTGCGGGCGGGAGCCCGCCATTTTAACCCGAGGACTGTGACGTGCCGCTGTTTGGCCATCTCGACGATTCGATCTTCCTGCTGTTCAGCCGGGGCAACCGTCACCTTTATGCCGAGGCGCTGCTGGTGGTCTATCGCCAGTTCTTCGGCGGCACCCGGGTGGTGGTGCCGCTGCGCGACGAGGTGATCGAGGCCATCGCCCGGCTGCTGCGCCAGCGGCCCGATCTGTGGCAGGAGGCGGAGGAATTCGAGGAGCTGCCGGCGGCGCCGGGCCGACGGCCCCCGCCGCCCCCGGCCGACGAAATCGGCCGACGCGCTCATCACGCCTATGGCCGGCTGCTGCGCTGCGGCTGGATCGAGGAGGAGCCGCACGGCTTCAACGCGGTGGTCGAGATGCCGCCGGCGGCGATGGCGTTGGCCGACCAGCTCGACGCGATCGACCGCGGCCTGCCCCAATTGTTCGGCGGCGTGGTGATCGACGTCAAGACCAGCCTGGAGGCGCTGGGGCTCGACCCCACCGCCACCGCGCTCGGCCTGCCCGAGGCCACCGCCAACGCGGTGCGCTTCACCCGGCGGCTGCGGGCGATCCTGTCGTCGCTGCGCGCGGTGCAGCGGGCGATCCTGGCCAGCCCCGACCTCAAGACCCGGCTGGAGGCCTTCTTCGAGGATTTCATCGGCCGGATCCTGGTGGCCGATTACAAGGCGACCTTTTCCTACGCCCAGCATCCGCTGCGCTTCCGCGCCGACGTGGCGCGGATGGCGCGCGGCTACACCACCCGCCCGGCCTTGGTCGAGGACATCGCCCAGGCCTACGTCAAGAACGGGATCTGCCCCGACCTCGCCGCCGCCCGCCGCGAGGTGTTCACCCAGCTCGACACCATCGCCGAGATCTTCGAGGGAATGGGCGGCTTCGTCAGCCGGATCGAGCATTTCCGCGTCACCCTGGAACGGCGGCTGCGCAACACCGTGCGTTACATGGACCGCAGCGACGATTCGCTGACCGCCCGGCTGGCCGGAACGATGCGCCGGCTCGACCGCTTGCGCAGCCGGGCCGAGCCGCGCGGGCTGGCCCTGGCCGCCCCCTCGCTGCTGACGATGCGGCCGCGCCTGTTCTCCCCCGCCGGCTTCGCCCAGCCGCGCGCCCCGCGTGTCCCGCTGCGGCCCCGGCCGGTGGCGGTCAACAGCCCCGACCCGATCGAGGATTTCCGCGAGCGTCTCAGCGAGTTGTTCGAGGCCACCCTCGATCCCGACGAGGCCACCGTCGCCGCCCGGCTCGACCGGATCGTCCCCGCCGGGGAAACGGTGACGGGGGACCGGCTGGCGCCGGCCAATCTGAGCGAATTCGCCGTGCTCGAATCGCTGCTCGACCGGCTCGACGACCCGGACGCAACGACCGTGGGCGGGCGCTATCAGGTCACCCCCGCCGAGGGGCGGCTGGTCAGCGACTGGATCGAGGGGCCGAACCTGACCGTCGGCCCGGCCGCGCCCGACGGCGAAACCGCGTAGTAGCCGGCTGTTACCCGCCCGGCGCCCGGTCGCGCCATAGTGTCGGCCGGCATCAACCGAGCGAAAGGGCTCCCCCCATGGCCGCCAAACGCATCCTGCTGCTCGCCGGCGATTACGTCGAGGATTACGAGGTGATGGTTCCGTTCCAGACCCTGGCCACGATCGGCCACCGGGTCGATGCCGTCTGCCCCGGCAAGGCGGCGGGCGAGCGGATCCGCACCGCGATCCACGATTTCGAGGGCGACCAGACCTATAGCGAGAAACCGGGCCATCTGTTCACCCTGACCGCCGCGTTCGACCGGGTCACCGCCGAGGATTACGACGCGCTGGTGATCCCGGGCGGACGGGCGCCGGAATATCTGCGGCTCGATCCCCGGGTGATCGCCCTGATCCAGGCCTTCGCCCAGGCCGGCAAGCCGATCGCCGCGATCTGCCATGGTGCCCAGTTGCTGACCGCCGCCGGGGTGGTGGCGGGACGGCGGGTGTCGGCCTATCCCGCCTGCGCCCCCGAAGTGACCCAGGCCGGCGGCCGCTATGCCGAGATCCCGCTCGACGCGGCGATCACCGATGGAACCCTGGTCACCGCCCCGGCCTGGCCGGCCCACCCCGCCTGGCTGGCCCAGTTCCTCGCCGTATTGGGCAGCCGGATCGAGCCGTAAAAGCTGTTGGGCTGCCGCCCGCGCGCTTCGCGCGCGATACCGCACAGGTGAGGCGGGCTGCTGCCCGCCGGCCTGCCCGGGGCGATGCCCCGGACCCCCTTCGTTTTCAAAAAAGAAGGGGGTTTGGGGCATCGCCCCAAGCGGGGCGCGGGGCGGCAGCCTCGCCGGGCGGACTTGATTTCCGGAGGGATCGCGGGTCATCGTGCCGCGATCCTCCCCCGCCCGAGGCTGCGACCGATGTGTGAGATCTATGCCGGCACCGATCCGGCGCTGTACGAAACCGTGACCCGTTCGGTGCGGATCGGCGGGGTGGTGACCAGCGTCCGGATCGAACGGCGCTTCTGGCAGATTCTGGAAGAGATCGCCGCCGAGGGCGGCCTGACCCTGCCGCAATTCCTTACCCGGCTTTACGACGAGGTGATGGCCCGGCGCGGCGAGGTCGGCAATTTCGCCTCGCTGCTGCGGGTGGTCTGCACCGTCCATCCGGCGCGCTGAGCGGCGACGATTCAGCTTGGCCGGCGGGGGGCGTTCGGACAAAGTGGCGCCCGCCGCCGCCCCTTTGCCCCCCGGAGACCACCATGCCGGCCGTGCTCGCCGAACTCGCCGAATTCGAGGCCAAGATCGCCGCCGCCAAGGGCGCG
>JBDLVO010000059.1:0-10634 GCA_039804805.1 Pseudomonadota bacterium | reverse complement strand
CCTCCAGCAGCAGATAGGCCCCGCCCTGGAGATCGAGGCCGAGATTGAAGCGCGACAGCGGCAGCCACTCGGGCATCTGGTCGGGCTTGACGAAATTGGGCAGGCTCAGCAGCAGGCCGAGCCCGCAGATGATCCAGATCAGCGCGGATTTCAGCTTGGAAAAAGTCAGCATCGGTCGTTCGTCTCCGAACCGTGCCCACGGCACGGCGGGGCGGACGCGGCCAGCAACGCGGACAGGCGGACGGCAAAAGCCGGCCGGCCCGCGTCTGGCAACAGGCGTCGTCGGCAAAGGGTCCGGCAAGCGGACCGGCGGTGACCGGGCGCCGTCGCGACGGACGGGGCCTCAGGCCAGCGGAGACGGGAAAGCGGGCGGACCGGTGGGGAGGCGGGCGGTGAGCTGGCCGCTGGTGGGGGGCGGCGCCACCGTACCGGGGGCGCCGGGGCGGGACGACAGCGGCGCGGCCAGGGCGAACGCCGGCGCCGGCAGGGCCAGCGGCGGCGGCAGGTGATCGGGACGGGGGCCACCCAGGCCGCTGCCCTGCGGACGGACCGGCTTGGCCAGATGGCCCAGCCGGCCCCACAGCGACGCCGCCGGCAGCCGTTCCGACTGGACCGTGCCGGCCGGCACCCCATCGCCCAGGCCGGGGCGGAACCCGGCCCCGTGGTCGAGGCCGCCGCCGATCCCGCTCAACGCGGTCAGCAGCAACAGCAGGACCGCGCCGGCCATCACGGCAAGGCGGGGTCCCCAGGGCTGGGCCGGACCGGATCGGGACAAAGCGGGCACGTCAACTCCACGGTTGCGCCGCCATCATACCGGCCGGGGGCCGGATTGACCCGCCTTTTCGGCCCGAAACCGGCGAAAAACGGTCAGTGCGCCCGCGCCGGCAGGCAGGGCCGCTCGATCAGCAGATGGGTGGCGGTGGCGAGCAGCACCGCGCCGGCACCGACCGCCAGCACCACCCCCTGCAATTCCGCCCCCTCGAGCGCGGCGAAACGCTCGGGGCCGAGCAGCCGGGTCGCCACCAGATACAGCACCATGTGGTGCAGCAGATAGGTGCCGTAGCTGATCAGGCCGAGAAAGCGCAGCGGCGGCCAGCGCAGCACCGCCCACGGCCCGGCCCCGCTGGTGACGCCGACGAACACCAGCCCGAGCAAGGCCATCTGGGCCGGCCCGTAGACGTCGGTGAAGCCGAGCACCAGCGCCGGCACCGCCGCCAGCCCGGCCCAGGCCTGGACCCGGGGACCGAACCAGAAGGGCGGCGCCAGGCCGCGCAGATGGGCGACCAGCAGCCCGACCAGGAAATAGCCGTAAAGCTGAACCGGCCGCGACGTCGTCAGCGCCAGCAGCAGCAGACCGGCGGCATAGAGCAGCCACGGCCGCCGTCCGACCGCGAACAGCGCCAGCAGCGGCAGGCACAGCACGAATTCCCATTCGTAGCGCAGCGTCCACACCACCACCTCGATGTAATAGGTGCCGGGGCGGGCGTTGATGTCGGGCAGCGGCAGGAAATCGAAACACAGCCACTGACCGATCTCGGCGGCCAGTTCGCCCGGCGGCACCCGCAGCGCGAAGCCGGACTCGGCCAGCACGATCGCCACCAGCGCCGCCACCGCCGCGACATACATCGGCACCAGCCGGCGCAGCCGGCCGACCAGCAGCGCCGGCCAGCGCAGCGGCGCCCCGGCCAGCAGACGGCGCCAGTAGAGATAGGCGGTGATGGTGAAGAACAACGCCACCGCCGCCTCGCCGGCCAGATTGTCGAAATGGCCGGCCGGCGCCTCGTACTGGCCGGTGGCGCAATAGGCGCGGAAGATGATGCAATGGTGCAGGATCACCAGCAGGCTCAGCACCCCGCGCAGGCCGTCCAGTTCGCCGGCGCGGCCGCCGCCGCCCAGCACGACGCGGCCGAGGGCGGGAAAGCCGCGCAGCAGCAGCGCCGCCAGGCCGGCCGCCAGCAGCAGGACCGAACCGAGCCCGGCCAGGGTCGCGGCATCGGGCAACAGGGCCGCGAGCGGCGCGGCGAGCAGGGCGTCCATGATGGCGGGGCTGTCCTCGAGTCGGGTGGGGGGATCCGGACCAGCGGCGGACGCTAGGGCCGGGGCGGCGGTGAAGTCAACGATGGCGGCGGTTCAGCCGTCACGCCCGAGCCGGCGCGGCCCCGGCCCGGCCCGGCCGAGTTCGTCGCCGGGATTGCGCAGCGGGCATTCCTCCAGCGACAGGCAGCCGCAGCCGATGCAACTGGTGATCTGATCGCGCAGCGCGACCAGAGTGTCGATCCGCCGCTCCAGCATCGCCCGCCAGGCGGTGGCGAAGCGGACCCAGTCCTCGGCGGTGGGTACGCGGTCGTGCGGCAGGTCGACCAGCGCCTCGCGGATCGCCGCCAGCGAGATGCCGGTCAACTGGGCGACGCGGATGATGGCGATCCGGCGCAGCACCGAGCGGTGGTAACGGCGCTGGTTGCCGCCGCTGCGCCAGCCCTGGATCAGGCCCTTGGCCTCGTAGAAATGAATGGTCGATACCGCGACGCCGCTGCGCGCCGCGACCTCGCCCACCGTCAGGGTGATCTTGAGGCTGCCGTCATCCATCGCTTCGCCGTCCGCCCGATTGGATAGGTAGGGAGCCCGCGCCGTCCGGACAAGACGCCGGGCGGTGATCGCGGGCGATCAGGGTATAAACCGTCGGCAGCACGAACAGGGTGAACAGGGTGCCGACCAGCATCCCCATCGTCACCACGATGCCGATGGAAAAGCGGCCGGCGGCGCCGGCGCCGGTGGCGGTGACCAGCGGCACCAGCCCGGCGACCATCGCCGCGGTGGTCATCAGCACCGGCCGCATCCGCACCCGCGCCGCCTTGACGATCGCCCCGGCGCGGTCGAGCCCCTCGCTGCGCTGGATCTGGTTGGCGAAGGCCACCATCAGGATGCCGTGCTTGGAAATCAGCCCGATCAGGGTCACCAGCCCGATCTGGGTATAGATGTTGAGGGTGGCGAAGCCGAGATAGAGCGGCAGCAGCGCCCCGCACACCGCCGGCGGCACCGTCACCAGGATCACCAGCGGATCGCGGAAGCTTTCGTACTGCGCCGCCAGCACCAGGAAGATCACCACCAGGGCGAAGCCGAAGCTGATGGTCAGGCGGTGGCCCTCCTGGACATATTGCCGGCTGTCGCCCAGCCAGTCGACCGTCACCCCCGGGCCGCGCGGCACCGCCGCCAGCGCCGCCACCGCCTGGCCCATCGTCACCCCGGGCCGGATCACCGCCGACAGGGTCGCCGCGTTCATCTGGTTGAACTGGGGCAGGCGGTTGGCCTGGGGCCGCATTTCGACCGAGGCCAGCGTCGCCAGCGGCACCATCGCCCCCGCCGGCGTGCGCAACTGGAAACGGCCGAGCGCGTCGGCATCGAGCCGGTCGGATTGCCGCACCTGGGGGATCACCTCGTAGGAGCGGTCGTGGTAATTGAAACGGTTGACGTAATTCTCCCCCACCAGCACCGCCAGGGTGTCGGCGATGTCGCGCATGGTGAGGCCAAGGGTGCCGGCCTTGGCGGCATCGATGGTGATCCGCGCCGCCGGACTGTCGAAGGCGAGGTCGCTGTCGACGAAGACGAACAGGCCGCTTTGCCATGCCGCCGCCTTCAGCGCCGCCATCTCGCGGTACAGGTCGTCGAAGCCGGCGGGCGAGCGCAGCACCATCTGGAACGGCAGCCCGCCGCTGGCAGCCGGCAGCGCGGTCGGCTGGAACGGCGTCACCGCCGCGCCGGGAATGGCGGCGGCTTCGTGCTGCAAGACGCGCTGGATCGCGGTGGCGCCGCGCGTCCGTTCGCTCCAGTCGCGCAGCACCACCCCGCCGAAGGCGCGGTTCTGGCCGTCGGTGCCGTCGACGAACCAGGACCCGGCGAATTCGGGCAAGGCGGCGAAGACGCGATCGACCGCCCGGGTCGCCGCGGCGGTGGTGGCCAGCCCGGCATATTGCGGCGCCCGCACCGAGGCGAACACGTAGCCCTGATCCTCCTGCGGCGCCAGTTCGCGCCGGGCGCCGAGGAACTGGAGCACGATCGCCGCCAGCATCGCCGCCGCCACCACCAGCACCACCGGCCGCAGCGCCAGGGCCTGGACCAGGGCGCGGCCATAGAGGGCGGACAGGCGGGCGAAGCCGCGTTCGACCCGGCCGGCGAGGCCGCCATCGCCCCGGCGCGGGCGCAGCAGAAGCGCGCTCATCATCGGCGACAGGGTGAGGGCGACCAGGCCCGACACCGCCACCGCCCCGGCCAGGGTGAAGGCGAATTCGCGGAACAGGCTGCCGGTCAGTCCGCCCATCAGCCCGATCGGGGCGTAGACCGCCGCCAGGGTCACCGTCATCGCGATCACCGGGCCGACGATCTCGCGCGCCCCGGCCAGGGCGGCGTCGCGCGGCGGCAGGCCGTCCTCGATGTGGCGGTGGATGTTCTCGACCACCACGATGGCGTCGTCCACCACCAGCCCGATCGCCAGCACCATCGCCAGCAGGGTCAGCAGGTTGAGCGAAAAGCCGCTGGCCAGCATCAGCGCCGCCGCGCCGATCAGCGACAGCGGGATGGTCGCCACCGGGATCAGCGCCGCGCGCGGCGAGCCGAGGAACAGCACGATCAGCGCCACCACGATCGCCACCGCCTCGATCAGGGTGCGGCGGACCTCGGCGATCGAGGCATCGACGAAATGGGCGACGTCGAAGGTGCTGACCACCGCGAGGCCGGGCGGGGCGGCGGCCTGGATCTGCGGCAGCAGCGCCGTGGCCGCGCGGACGATGTCGAGCGGATTGCCGTCCGGGGTCGGGGTCAGGGCGACGAACACCGCCGGCCGGCCCGAGGCCCGCGCCCCGCTGTCATAGCTCTCCCCGCCCAGGTCGAGGGTGGCGACGTCGCCCAGCCGCACCAGCCCGTCGGCGCCGGTCTTGATCACCATCGCCCGGAAATCCTCCAGCCGGACCAGATCGGTGGCGGCGGCGATGTCGGTGACGGTCAGCCCGTCCTCCAGCCGCCCCGGCGCGGCCTGGACGTTGTTGGCCCGAAGCGCGGCGGCGACGTCGCCGGCCGACAGCCCGCGCGCCGCCAGCCGCACCGGATCGAGCCACACCCGCAACGCCAGGGTCTGGCCGCCGACGATTTCGGCCGAGGCCACCCCGGGAATCGCGGTGAACAACGGCTGGGCCACCCGGGTGACGAAATCGGTGATGCCGGAAATGGCCAGGCCGTCGCCGGTGAAGGCGATGTACTGCACCGCGCTGGCGCCGTCGGTGACCTTGTCGATCACCGGATCGTAGGCGCCGTCGGGCAGGCGATACTTCACCTGTTGCACCTTGGCCAGGATCTCGGTCATCGCCCGGTCGGCATCGGCGTTGAGGGTCAGCTTGGCCTTGATCTGGCTGCGCCCCATCGTCGAGACCGAGGTCAGGTATTCGATGCCGCCGGCGGTGGCGATCGCCTGGGCGATCGGGCTGGTGACGAAGCCCTGCATCGCCTCCTGGGTGGCGCCGGGAAAGCGGGTGGTGACGGTGATGGTCGCGCTTTGCAGGTTGGGATATTGCCGCAACGGCAGCGACAGCAACGCGCTGCCGCCGGCCAGCAGGATCAGCAGGCTGACCACCACCGCCAGCACCGGGCGGCGGATGAACAGGTCGGTGAAGCCCATCGCCGCCCCCCTCACCGTGCCGCCGGGGCGGCGGGATCGGGCGCGGCGAGGACGCGCACCGCCGCCCCCGGCCGGATCCGCACCTGACCGCCGGTGACGACGACGTCGCCCGGGGCCAGCCCCTGGTCGATCACCACCCGCTCACCCCGGCGCGGCCCGGCCGCGACCGCCACCGCCTCGGCGCGGCCGTCGCGCACCACCAGCACGCTGTCGCCGGCGGCGCTGGTCACCAGCGCGGTGGCCGGCACCAGCAGCGCCGCCGGCCGGGGGGCCAACGCCACCGCCACGGTGACGTAGAGCCCGGGACGCAGCAGGCGGTCGGGATTGTCGAGCACCGCCTGCACGCCGACGGCGCGGGTGTCCTGGCCGATCACCGGCTCGATCGCGTTGATCCGGGCGGCGAAGTCGCGCTCGGGATAGGCGTCGGTGCGGACGCTGACCTCCGCCCCCGGCCGCAGCGCGGCGAGGTGCTGCTGCGGCACGGTGAAATCGACATAGAGCCGGTCGAGCGCGGTCAGACTGGCCAGCGCCTCGCCGGCGGTAACGTATTGACCGGGATTGACCCGCCGCAGCCCGATCAGCCCGGCGAAGGGCGCCCGCACACTCTTCTGGGCGAGGCGGGCGTCGATGCCCTGAAGCGCGGCCTCGGCCTGGGCCAGTTCCGCCTCGCGCTGTTGCAGGGTCTGACGCGGCTCGGCCCCGAACGGGGCCAGCGCCCGCGAACGCTCAAGCTGGATCCGGGCGAAGCGGGCCCGCGCCACCGCCTCGGCCCGCTCGGCCCGTTCCGGCGCGTCATAAAGCTGGACCAGCGGCGCGCCGGCCTCGACCGCCATCCCGGCCTCGAACCGGATCGCCACCACCCGGCCGGCCACCTCGGGCGCCAGCGTCACCGCCCGCACCGCCGTCAGCGCGCCGGTCGCCTCCAGCGCCTGCGGCAGCGATTCCGGCCGCGCCGTCACCGCCGTCACCGCCAGCGGCGGCGGCGGCGGTGCCACGCCCCCCGCCGCCAGCCGCGTCTCGCGCCACCAGGCCATCGCGGCGAACAACACAGGAATCACCAACAGCACCACCGCCAGGGCGGCACGCAACGCCCGCCGGGCGGGCAAACGGGGCAGATCGTCGTCCATCGGGGCTCCGGACCGGATTTTCCAAGCCATGACGACGGCGCGGCGGGACCTCCCTCCCCCCGCGTCGCCGGGCGCACAGGCCGACTCCCTCGATACAACCTCAATAATGGTTGAGGTCAAGCGGTTTGGCGACGATCGGTGGCGAACGGCGTGGAACGACGGGGCCGGGCGGCGGAGCGGCGGCGGCGTTCATTTCACCTCGACGAAGGGTATATCACAATCGACAGCGAACGACGGGCCGGCCTGGACGGAGCAGAGCGGCGCGATCGCAGCGCCCCCACCGTCTTCGCCACCAATCACCGGCGCCGCTTTCTTGCCGCTCCGGCGCGGATTTCCGCATAATTTCGCTGAAATGCCGAATTTTTCAAATCATTACTGCAAAGATAAGAAGATTGTTTTTAGTTTATAGTGCAATGGCAAGACGGAGGGCGCGCCGCATCCCGCCGGACACAACGTTAAATTCATCTGGACGTCGGTTTTATTTTGATCCAATCTTGATCATAAGGCGAGATCGGGCGAAGCCGGCGCGGCGCCAGGGGCTGACCGCCGCCTGACAGCATCCGGAAGGCTTGTGGCGAGGAGTCCAAGGACATGCCCGATTACCTCAATCTCGAAACCCATGGCGATGCCCGCAAACTGGCGGGGTTTCGGCCGCTCGAGATCGATGCGGCGCTGGTGGCGGGGCTCGGCCTGCCCTATCCGGTCGGCGACGACGTTGTCACGGCGCTGGCGGCGGGGGCACAGCGCTACCGCGACCTGTTCGACAACGACGCCCTCCAGCCCAGCCTGACCTGCCTCGAGGCCGAAACCGACCCCGACCAGGAACTCGAAATCCACAATTACACCAACATCTGCCCGACCAACGTGCTGGAGGTGACCCCCTCCGCCGGGTCCTGCTCGATCGCCTGCCAGTACTGCCTCGTCACCGACGGCAACCAGTGCCAGCAGATCACGCTCTACACCAATTACACCGAGAAGCTGCGCCGCTCGCTGGAGCGCAATCGCGGCCGCGACATTTTCTATTATTTTTCACCCAAGACCGACGCATTCAGCGAGCCGCATCTGGTGTCCGGTCTGGCCCACGACATCCTGCGCACCTTCATCGAACATTTCGAGCGCTTCCCCGAATCGCGGGTGCGGATCTTCATCTGCTCCAAGGCCGGGCTGAAGCAGGTCGAGACCGCCCATCGCGGCGAGACCATCCTCGACCTCGCCGGCCGGCTGGTCGGCAAGGCGCAGTGGAACGGCTCGATCGGGATCATGCCGGCCTATCTGCGCGACATCCTCGAACCCCATGCCGGCACCATCGCCGACCGGCTGGCGGTGATGCGGCGCTGCCAGGAGCTGGGGCTGGTGTCGCGCTCGGTGCTGTGCCAGCCGCTGCTGCTGCCCTACCTGACCGAGGAAAACGTCGAATCCTATCTCGGCGACCTCGCCGCCGCCGGGGTGGTCAACATCAAGCCGGAATTCCTCACCGCCGACCTCGCTAACCTCGCCCTGATCGCCCAGTACATCAACCATTTCGACCCCGACCGGCTGGCCGAGTTCTTCCGCCCCTATCTGATGGAAGAGAACCAGACCCACCTCAAGCAGCGCCTGCGCCTCGCCCCCGACCGCGCCGTCTGCGTCGAGAAACTGGCGCTGATCCGCGACGTCGCCCGCCGCCACGGCGTGTCGATCAGCATCTGCAACTGGGTCAAACGCGAACTGAGCGGGGTGGCCGGCTGGGTCGGCAGTCTGGCCCAGGACAGCGGCTCGGTCGCCAACGGCTATGCCTGCCTCGGCTATTACACCCGCCTGTTCGCCGGGCGCGGCGCCGGGGGATGCTGCGGCGATCAGGACCGCATCCCGGCCTGAGCGCGCGGGCTCTGCCCGCGAACCCGCCGGGGCGATGCCCCGGGCCCCCTTTGATTTTATCGATAAAAAGGGAGGGGGTCGGGGAGCGCCGCTATTTAGGACGGCCGGACGCCAGCAGCGCCACCACGCCGACCAGCGGGGTGAGGGCGAGCGAGCAGAAGAAATAGCCCCAGAAGCCGAAGGGCCGCCGCCGCCCCAGCCATCCCAGCACCAGACTGGCCGCCACGCAGAGAAGGAACGGTTCCATCGCGGTTCCGAGGTCGGGAGCAAACGGCGGTGGGACGACCCGGTCGCCCCACCCAACGCGGCCTAGACGGTCTTGGCCTTGCCCTGATCGCGCAGCGACTGGGCCACGCCCTTGCCGGCCTCGACCTGGGCACGGAAATAATCCTGCACCTTGGCCGGATCGAAGGTGAGGAAGGTCCCGCCCGAGGCGAAATGCAGCACGAACACCTTATAAACCGCGTAGGTCACCGCCCCGGCCAGCACCGGGAAGGCCACCGCGCCGGCGGTCTGGCCAATCACCGGGACGAATTTCAGCAGGCTGATCACCGCCCCGCCCAGCGCGGTCGGCAGCACGCCGCCCAGCAGCGCGCCCAGCGCGCTCTTACCCCATTCGGCGCGGAACGACACCCCGTATTCCTTGGCCAGCACCCGGATCAGGTCGAGGTTGACGGCGAAGATGCCGGCGACGTCAACCAGCGGCAGCGGCACCAGCCCGACCCCGAGCGCGGCGAGAATGTGGTTGCGGGCGATCTGTTCCAGCCGGTCGGGATCGACCGTCGGCGCGGCGGCGGGAAGGGCCTCGGCGCCCCCGGACGGTGCGACGGGACCGGGCTTCACGTCTTCGGACATCGGAACACTCCTTGCAGCGGACTCAGGGAACGGCTCACGCGGGGCACCCCTTGAGGCCCCGCGCGCCCCGGGCGGGAACGGAGCGACGCGATCGACCGCCTTCAACCGAAGAAGACATTAATTCTGAAGAAGAATACCATTCCGCGACTTCGACCGTCCACCTGAAAATAGGAGCGAAACAAGCCACTATTTGCTTTATGATTTCGGTGAAGACAAACCCGGCCAGGCGCAAAACCACGATCGGGCGATGCCGATGACGACAAGGGTGACCGTGGGCCGGCCGCAAGACGGCGCTGCGCCGGACCGGGCCGGGCGGCCGGATCCGGCCTCTGCTTCCTTTGCCGACGCCTTCGCCGCGGTCTGCGACCGCACCCCCGCCGCCGTCGCGCTCAGCACCGAGGGCGGCGACATCAGCTTCGCCGCGCTCGACCGCGCCGCCAACCGGCTCGCCCACGGCCTCGGCGCCGCCGGCCTCGTCCCCGGCGAGGCGGTGGGGGTGGTGGTCGGCCGCTCCGCCGCCCTGCCCGAGGCCTTTCTTGCCATCCTCAAGGCCGGCGGGATCTATCTGCCGCTGGGGGCCGATTTGCCGGCGGAACGGCTGGCGACGATGGCCCGCGTCGCCGGGATGCGTTTCGCCCTGCGGCTCGATCCGCCGCCGCCCGGACTGGCCGAGGCGGCGCCGGGCCTCGTCCTGCTCGACCCGGCCAGCCTCGCCGCCGGCCGGCCGGCCGACCGCCCCGCCCTGCGCCGCCGGCCGGACGACCCCGCCACCATCCTGTTCACCTCGGGCTCGACCGGCCAGCCCAAGGGCGTGCCGCTGCGCCACCAATCGCTGATCAACATGGTGCGCGGCCACATCGAAGCGCAGCGGATCGGCCCCGACGACCGCATCCTGCTGGCCTCGGCCCCCGGCTTCATCCTCGGCTTCCGCGAATTGTGCCTGCCGCTGCTGGCCGGCGCCGCCTGCGTGCCGGTCGGCCGCGCCCTGCTCGACGATCCGGTCGCGCTGGCGGCCGAGATGACCCGGCGGCGGGTCAGCGTCGCCCTGTTCACCCCGTCTTATCTGCGGCTGTTCCAGCGCCGCGCCCCGGCCGGGCTGCGCCTGCTGATGACCGCCGGCGAGCGCCCCG
>JBDLVO010000058.1:0-2839 GCA_039804805.1 Pseudomonadota bacterium | reverse complement strand
TGAGGGTCTGATTCTTGACCCGGAAGTACTCCGCGACGATCGACGCGTTCCAGGCTCCGCCCGAGGCGGTGACCATGCCGGTGATGAGAAACGGGAAGATGCCGGGGAGGATGACGGTGCGCCAGCGCTCGAGGGTGGAGAAGCGGAAGAGGGTGGCGACCTCCTTGAGGTCCGTCGGGATGGCCATGGCCCCGGCGATGACGTTGAACAGGATGTACCACTGGGTGCCGAGGATCATCAGCGGGCTGGTCCAGACGTCCACGTTGAGGTGGAAATAGACGATCAGCACCACCGCGACCGGAAACATCAGGTTGGCGGGAAAGGCGGCCAGGAACTGGGCGATCCACTGCACGTTCTGCGCCACCACCGGCCGCTGGCCGATCCACACCCCGACCGGCACCCATATCAGCGAGGCCAGCGCGATCAGCACCACCACCCGGGCGGTGGTCGCCAACCCGTAGCCGAGCACGGCGCCGACCTCGTCGAGCTTGACCGTGCTGTGAACGAACAGCGCCACCTCGACCAGCCCACCGACCACCGCGACCAGGATCACCGCATCCCACATCCGGCTGAGCCAGGCCGGCAGCACCATGCGCGGCCCCGACAGGCGCAGGAACAGGCTGTCGTCGTCGCGGCGGCGGGTCAGGCCGGTGAACAGGTCCCACAGCGCCGCCGGCAGCCGCGCCAGCAGCCGGGCCAGCCGCGCCCGCTGCATCAGGGTCAGCAGCCAGGATTCGGGATGCTGCTCGCCCGGCACGCTGTCGATCTTGAACTTGTCGGCCCAGGCCACCAGCGGGCGGAACATCAGCTGGTCGTAGAGGATGATCCCCCCCAGCACCGCCAGGATCGCCCAGCCGATCGCGGCGAGGTTACGGTCGGCGATCGCCAGGGCAATGTAGCTGCCGACGCCGGGCAGGGAAATGCTCTGCCCCGACACCGAGATCGCCTCGGACGCCACCACGAAGAACCAGCCGCCCGACACCGACATCATCATGTTCCAGATCAGCCCCGGCACCGCCCACGGCATTTCCAGCCGCCAGAACCGCTGCCACGGGGTGAGGTGGAACATCTTCGACGCCTCGATCAGGTCGTTCGGCACCGTCTTCAGCGAGGAATAGAGGTTGAAGGCCATGTTCCAGGCCTGCGAGGTGAAGATGGCGAAGATCGCCGCGCATTCGACCCCGAGCAGGTTGCCGGGAAACAGAGCGATGAAGCCGGTGACGGTGATCGACAGGAACCCCAGGATCGGGATCGACTGGAGAATGTCGAGGATCGGGATCAGCACCTTCTCGAGCGCCGGCACCTTGGCGGCCAGCACCGCGAACACCACGGTGAACACCAGCGAACAGACCAGCGCCGCCCCCATCCTGAGCGCGCTGCGCAGCAGATAGTAAGGCAGGTTGGACGGATCGAGCGACAAGGGCAGCGGGGTGCCGACATCGTAGGGGATGGTCATCTGCGCCCCGCCATAGGCGAGCAGGGCCAGCAGGCCGAACACCACCGGAACCAGCGCCATGTCCCACAGGTTGGGTTTCAAATCGGGCGACACCGCGACCGTGGGAAGACTCCACCGCATGTCCGACTCTCGAAAGGCTGGAGGGAGGTGGGGCTGTCATACTCTGCCGTCGCGCCGCTTGTCGAGCCGGCAAACGATGACGAAAGAATGACGTCTGCGGCCGCGCCGCCCGTCAGCCGCCGAGGCGGTAGGACAGCGCCACCACGCCCCCCTCCAGCGCGGTGGCCGACAGCAGGGTCAGGCCGTCGCCGATCTCGCTCGGCGGGAACAGCCGGCGACCGTCGCCGCGCAGGCAGGGCACCAGCAGCAGGTCGAGATAATCGATCGCGCCGAGATCGAGAAAGGCGCGGATCGCGGTACCGCCGCCAACCACCCAGACGTCTCCGCCCGCGCCCTGATGCAGTTCGTCGGCCAGCTCGGCCAGATCGCCCAGCCAGGGCTCGACCTCGTCGGGGGCGGTGTCGAGGCTGTGCGAGGTCACCACCAGGCAGCGCCGCCCGGGATAGGGCCAGCCCCCCGCCGCCCCGGCGCGCAGCCGGTCATAGGTGGCGCGCCCCATCACCAGGGTGTCGATCCGGGCGAGGAAGGCATCGAACCCGGTGGCGATCGCCGGAAAGGCGTCGAACCAGTCGGTGCCGCCATCCGGATCGGCGATGAAACCGTCGAGGCTGACGGCGAGGCGGGCGCGCAGGGCGGCCATCCGGCGCGCCCTCAGGTGTCGCGGCGGGGCAGCAGCGCGTCGAGATCGACCGCGTCGATCTGTTCGGGCCGCAGATTGGCCTCGGCATAGGCGCGCCACACCCCGGATTCGAGGAACAGCCGCCACAGATCGGGGTCGATATGACGGTCCTTGGCCATGAACGACATGATCCGCAGCGATTCGGACAGGGTCTTCGGCTTCTTGTAGGGCCGGTCGGCGGCGGTCAGCGCCTCGAAGATGTCGGCGATCGCCATCATCCGCGCCGGCGGCGCCATCTGCGCGCGGGTCAGGCCGCGCGGATAGCCGGTGCCGTCCATCTTCTCGTGATGGCCGCCGGCCCAATCGGCCACCCGGGCCAGGGTGCGCGGAAACGGCAGCGCCTTCAGCATCAGGATGGTCTGGACGATGTGGTCGTTGATCTTGAAGCGGTCCTCGGCGGTCAGGGTGCCGCGGGCGATGGCGAGGTTGTAGATCTCGCCCAGATTGTAGCGGTATTCGAGCGGGCGCAGGGTGATCCCCTCCGCCTCGTAGCGGGCGACATCGACCGGGGTTTCGTGCGGGATCAGGTGCCAGGGCCGGTCGGACAGCAGCGTCTCGACCGCCGGCGGCGGCACCGGCGGCTC
>JBDLVO010000057.1:0-5035 GCA_039804805.1 Pseudomonadota bacterium | reverse complement strand
CATGGTCTGGAGGTACTGCTTGCCGAGGTCGCTGCTGGTACCGACCGATTCGAGGTTGGCGCGGATCCGTTCCTGGTCCTGGGCGATCCGGCCGCGTTCTTCCTGGTTGCGGTCGCGCTGGCCCTGGGCCTTGGTGATCGCGGCGACGAGGGTGGACAGCCGATCGATGGTTTCCTTCAGGGCCGGCGAAGCGTTTTCCAGGCCGCTGATCCGCACCAGCATCTCGTCGGGGGCGAGGCTCGACAGCGCCAGCGTCTGCTGCTCGTTGTGCTCGGTGACGAACTCGGCCCGGGTGGTCTGGCCCTTGGCGGCGGCGATCCGCCAGCGATGCAGCGCCCCGGCGGTTTCGACCTCCCTGGTTTCGGCCGACGGTTCCCAGCCGGGGCGGCGCGGCTCCTCGACCACCACCGCGCGGTCCTCGTCGGGGGGCGGGGTGATCTCGTAGGCGACGACATGGCGCGAGCGGGTGGTGGTGGTCAGCTTGCCCTCGGCGATGGTGCCGATCACGCTGCTCTGGATGCCGCGATCGTCGCGGCGGATCTCGGTGGCGGCATCGAGGGCGAGGGCGAGAAAGCGGGAGGCCTCGCGCGGGACCAGCGGCAGCATCGCATCGCCGACATGGCGCGGCCCGCCGGCGGTGGTCTCGTAGGCGGTGACGATCCCGGGCGGCAGGGCGGTGTCGCTCTCGTTGCGCAGCTTCAGCGCCACCAGCGGATGGCGGGCGGCGGTGTCGGGCTGGTACAGCCACACCCGCTCGGCCGGGATCTCGCGATCGACCAACGGGATCATCAGGGTATGGCCGGTCGGCAACGAGACCTTGCCGGGGAAGTGATAGACGATCTGGGCCGGCTGGTCCTCGGCCTCGGCCAGCGCCGGGGAGGGCGGGGCAAGGGTCAGCGTGTCACGCATCGGCGCCATCTTCTCCATCCGTCCGCCGCGCGCCATGGGAGCCGGCATCGGGATCGCCACCCCCATCTGGGCGGGTTCCGGCCGGGCTGCGGTGTCGGGACGCGGGGCGGGCGTCGGCGCGTTGACCAGCGGCACCGCGATGCGCTGGCCGAACATCGCGGTGTAAAGCGGCTGGGTCAGCGCCACCGGGTTGCCCGACACCAGGGTCAGATCGACCCCGTTCCAATCGCCGCCGGTCAGGTTCTCCAGGATCGCCCAGCCCTGGAGGCGGGCCTTGCCCTCGGCCTGGGGCAGCACCAGCCGCCAACTGGTCTTCCAGATCGGCGCGGCGACGACATAGCTGACCGCGATCGGGCGGGTGCCCTGGCCCTGGACCTCGATCGACAGCCGGCGGCGGTCGCGGGCGCGGTTTTCCGCCATCCCGCCCAGGGCGCGGTCGATCTGCCGCCGCGCCGCCGGGTCGGTGAAGGACAGCGCCGACAGGTCCTCCAGCACCGCCTGGACCAGCCCCCGCTCGGTCATCAGGGCGAGGCGGTATGGGTGACGGTGCCGCCATTGTCGGGCAGGGCGACCTTTTCCGGCTCGACCCGCAGGATCCGCCCCCGCGCCGAGACCGGGCCGGAGATCTCGACCTCGCTGCCGACCAGGGCGTTGAGCAGCCCGGCCGGCGAGCCCAGCGCCTCGCGGTCGAACGGCAGGTCGCGAAACAATTGGTCGAGCGGGTCGCGTCCGGGCAGGCTGACCGGGCCGAGCGCCCCGGCGGCGTCGAACACGGTCAGGCTTTTCAGCACGTCATCGACCTGATCGCGCCGCACCGCGAGGCCGATGCTGGTGCCGGCCGCCGCCGGCCCCTCGTGGCCGAACTGGCCAAGGCCGGCACTCGACAGCACCACCCGGGTCAGCGGCAACTCGGCCGGCTCGGGCGGGGCGGAACTGGCGCCGGTCAGCAGCGCGGCGGCGGCGACCGCCCCCAGCGCCCCGGTCAGGCCGGCGACGCCGGCCCAGCGGGTGGAACGGGACGGCGGCGGGGCCGGTTCGGTTTCGGTCGGCATGCCGGTCTGCACTCCTCTTCGCTGTCGCGCCGCTCCCCCGGCGCGGTCGCCCCAACCCTCAGTTTAGGGCCGGCCCACCGCAAAGGGAACCGGCCCTGGCGGCCTTGGCCCCGTCGCGCTCGCCGCAAATCATCCCATCAGTAGGATTTCAGGGCAATTCACTGATCTTATAGGAAAATGCTCTGGCAAATCGGCGGCGGGCACAGCTTTCGGGGGTGTCGGCCGGGGCAAGGCGGCGGGGCAGCGGGTTGTTTTTTCAGCAAAAGGCCGGCGCGGGGGGTATTGGACGGTTGAATCGAGCGATTTCAAGCGTTTGGCCGGGCTTGCCCGGTTTCACGGGAAACCGCCCAGCGCGGTGGCGAGCGCGGCGACCACCGGGTCCCAGGCGCCCGGCGCCGGCTGGCGGAACAGGCGCAGGGTCGGGTACCACGGGCTGTCGTCCCGTTCGAGCAGCCAGCGCCAGTCGGGATCGAACGGCAGCAGCAGCCAGCCCGGCCGGCCCAGCGCCCCGGCCAGATGGATCACCGAGGTATCGACCGAGATCACCAGATCGAGCCCGGCCAGCACCGCGGCGGTGTCGATGAAATCCATCAGGTCCGGCCCGAGGTCGAGCAGGGTGGCGCGGCCGGCCAGTGCCGCCGCGTCGTCGGGCCGGGCGCCCTTTTGCAGGCTGACGAAGCTGATCCCGGGCTGGTCGAGCAGCGGGGCCAGCCGGGCCGGATCGAGCGAGCGGTTACGGTCGTTGGTGTGTTGGGGCCGGCCGCGCCAGACCAGCCCGACCTTGGGGCCGGGCAGGGCGGCGAGGCGGTCGCGCCAGCGCGAGGCCGTGGCCGGCGGCACGCCGAGATAGGGCACCGGGGCGGGCAGGGTGGCAAGGGTGGTGCCGAGCAGGCGCGGCAACGACAGCAGCGGTGCCTGACAATCGCAGGGCGGCAGGGTGCTGATGCGGGCGACGACGCGGTCGATCCCGGCCACCCCCTGCAACACGGCTTCGAGTTCGGGCGGGCAGAGCAGGATCACCCGGCCGCCGTTGCGGGGGATCTGGCGGGCGAAGCGGACGAACTGGATCGAATCCCCCAGCCCCTGTTCGCAGTAGATCAGCAGGGTGCGACCGGCGAGCGGGGCACCGTCCCATTCGGGCAGGCCGAAATCGTGGCGTTGCGCCCCGGGCCGCCGCCAGCGCCATTCATAGCCGGCCCAGCCGGTTGCCCAGTCGCCGGCCTGGAGGTCGAGCAGGGCCAGATTGAAATGGGAATCCGGGTGGTCGGGGGCGAGCCGCGCCGCCTCGCGGTAAAGGGCGCGGGCCTCGGCGCGGCGGCCCTGCTCCTGGCGCAGCTTGCCGAGATTGTTGAGGGCGCGGGGATGGTCGGGCTGGATCCGCAACGCCGCCTCGAACTGGGCGGCGGCCTCGTCGAGCCGGCCCTGCTCCTGGCGGGCGACGCCGAGATTGCTGAGGGCGTCGGGATAGGCCGGGGCGTGGGCGAGCGCGGTCTGGTAGCAGGCGATCGCCTCTTCCAGCTCGCCGCGCTCCTGCAACGCGGCGCCGAGATTGCCGTGGGCCAGCGCCAGATCGGGCTTGCGCGTCAAAGCGGCGCGGTAGGCGAGGATCGCGTCGTCGCGCCGGCCCTGGTGGTAGAGGTCGAGCCCCCATTCGAACTCGGCGACGGCGCAATCCTGTTTGACCCGTTCCGGCGCCCCGGCGACGAGGGCTTCGTGATAGGCGGCGATCGCTTCGGGCCGCCGTCCGGCGCGCAGCAGCGCCGCCGCCAGCTTGGCGCAGAGTTGCCATTGCCGGCCGCGCACGGCGAGAGCCCGGCTGAAGGCCGCCACCGCCCCGGCGAAGTCACAGGTCAGATGCAGCGCATCGCCCAGGGTCTGCAACGCCTGGCTGTCGTCGGGGTCGAGCGCCAGCACCGCCCGGCAATGGGTGATGCCCTGCTCCAGCCGGCCGGCCTGGCAGCACAGCACCGCCAGCAGGTTGAGGGCGTTGCGGTGAAACGGATCCTGGGCCAGCACGGCGCGGCAGGCCGGTTCCGCCGCCGCGAAATCCCCGGCCTGGAACCGGCCGAGGGCCTCGGCCCAGTCGCTGTCGCTGCTCATGACGGCTTTTCCTCCGCGCTGCCTGTCGCGGGGGCGATTTGACCATGTTTCGCCGCCTTCGCCCAGAGCCGCCGCGCGGGGAGCGGCCCGGCGGTCAGGGGCAGGGGTGGTCGAGATGGGGCACGGTGACGGTGAACACCGAGCCGCGCCCCGGCACCGAGCGCAGGGCGATCTGATGGCCGAGCAGGCGGCCCAGCCGCACCACCAGGGCCAGCCCGAGGCCGAGCCCCTTGGCGCGGTCGCGTTCGGGATTGCCGATCTGGTAGAACGCCTCGAACACCCGCTGCTGCTGGTTGGGCGGGATGCCGATGCCGGTGTCGGCCACCCAGATTTGCAGGCAGCGGCCGCGCCGGCGGCAGCCCAGCACCACTCCGCCCTGTTCGGTGTAGCGGATGGCATTGCCGATCAGGTTGCGCAGGATGGTCGCGAGCAGGGTGGGGTCGCTGGCGGTGACGGCGCGGGTGGCGACCCGGCGCAGGCGCAGCCCCTTGCCGTCCGCCGTCTCGCTCATTTCGGCGATCAGGCCGTCGAACAGCGGGGTCAGCGCCACCGGCTGCTTGTTCTCCTCGATCGCGCCGACATCGATGCGGGCGATGGCGATGATCTCGTCGAGCATGCCGCCCAGCCGGCCGAGCGACAGGCACAGCATGTCGATCGCCTTGCGCGGGACCGGCGGCAGGTCGGCGGCGGCGACCACCGAGGCGAACAGCGACAGCGATTGCAGCGGCTGTCGCAGATCGTGGCCGACCGAGGACAGCAGCAGGCTCTTGCTGTCGTCGGCCGCCTTCAGCGCGGCGATCGCCCGCCGCAGCGCGCCGAGCGGCCAGGTCTGGATCGCCAGGAACAGGCCGAAGCCGAGCGCCGCCCCCAGCGCCAGCGCGCCCAGTTCGCCCAGGATCAGCCGGCCGGGCGAGCGGCGCAGCACCAGTTCGGCGGCGGGCAGGCCCGAGGCGGCCACCGGGATCCGCACCTCG
>JBDLVO010000056.1:0-4660 GCA_039804805.1 Pseudomonadota bacterium | reverse complement strand
CCCGCGCCGCCGACCAGGGTGCCGGCCCCGACCAGGAACGAAGTGCCATAGGCCACCCCGTAGCCGACGAAGAAATAGGCCAGGGTCGAAACCGCGAAATCGGTCAGGATCTTCACCAGGGCGTTGACCTGATTCTTTCGCCGCACCGTGCCGACTTCGAGAAAGGCGAAGCCGGCATGCATCGCCAGCACCATCACCGCCCCCAACAACACAAACAACACATCCACACCGGTTTTGGCCGTCTCCATCATCATCCTCGTCGCCAGATCCACCCGCCCTCACGGCGTTGCCGCCTCGCAAGCAAGCGGCGCGCCAGCGCCGACCCGGAAAAGAAACGTTTTATTTCAATGACATCATCCATGCCTAAAATAGCGCCACCGCCGTCGGGCCGCAAATTTAGGCATTTGGCCGTTGTTTTTCGCCCAATAACCAGGCAGAGCCCCCACCGGCCGGCAGCGAAGCGCGACACATGAAACCGCAACGCGCATGCCCGAGTTCTCCTTTGGGACGAAGCGAACCCATAGTATGCTGCGCCGATCTTTCCCCAGGCCGGGACAAGTCGCGAATGAATTGCCTTGCCACGCTTCTCGTCGTCGACGCCGATCCGGCGGCGGCGGCGGGGTTGTTCGACCGGCTCGATTCCGCGGGCTACGCCGTCGTCGTCGCCAGCGACACCCCGATCGCCCAGGCCCGCCGGCTGTGCCCGGACCTGATCCTGATCGGCGAGGCGGCGGGCGACCCGCTGGCCCGCGCCGCCGCGCTGCGGGCCGATCCGGCCTGCGCCGACGTGCCGCTGGTGGTGCTGACCGCCGACGATGACGAGACCCTGCCCGGCCGGGCGCTGGAGGCCGGGATCGACGAAGTGCTGCCGGTCGCGGCCGACGAGACCGAGGTGCTGGCCCGGCTGCGCCCGCTGGTGCGGCTGGGGACGATGCATGACGAATTGCGGCTGCGCGCCGCCGCCGCCGCCGCGTTCGGGCTGAAGGCGCCGGACCGGGTCAGCCCGCCCGCGCCCGGCCGGCCGGCGCTGCTGCTGATCGGCCCCGATCCCGAGGGCCTCGCCGGCAAGATTCCGCCCGACGAGGCCGACACCACCGCCTGCCCCGAGCTGTACGCCGCCGAACGGCTGCTGGAACAGGCGCCGACCGACGCCGCGATCCTGACCGCCTGCGGCGAGCCGGAGATGGCCTTCGCCGCCGAACTGCGCCAAAACACCCGCCTGTTCAATCTGCCGGTGGTGATGCTGGCCGACGATGCCGCCGTGGTGGCGCGCGGCTACCGCCGGGGCGCCAGCCGGGTGTTGCTGCGGCCGCTGCGGCCGGGCCGGCTGCGCGCGGCGGTGCTGACCCTGGTGCGGCGCCAGCGGCTGCGCTGGGCGATCCGCACCACCCTCGGCCAGAGTCTCGGCCCGGCCACCGCCGACCCGCTGACCGGCGCCTATGGCCGCCCCTTCCTCGACCGCCATCTTGATCTGCGGCTGGCGGCGGCGCGGGAACGCGACCGGCCGCTGACGGCGGTGCTGTTCGCGATCCCCAGCCTCGATTCGGTGCGGGCCCATTTCGGCGACGCCGCCGGCGACCATCTGATCCGCCAGCTCGGGCAATGGATCAACCGGCTGGTGCGGGCCGAGGACCTGACCGCCCGTTTCGCCGCCAACCGCTTCTGCGTGGTGCTGCCCGACACCCCGTTGGTCGAGGCCGAGGTGGTGATGCACCGCATCGCCGGGGTGCTGTCCAACACCGATTTCGCCATTCCCGACGTGTTCCAGCCGGTGCGGGTGTGGGTCCAGGTCGGCTGCGCCGAGGCCCAGGCCGACGACGACCGCGCCTCCCTGCTGGCGCGGGCCGGCCAGTTGCTCGACGACGGAGCCTGACGCCATGGCGGCGACGCGGACGGAGGCGGCGGCGGATGCGGATTGAATATGTGTTCGATACCGTCTGCCCGTGGTGTTACGTCGGCAAGCGCCGGCTGGAGCGGGCGTTGCGGCACCGCCCCGACAGCCGGGTGACGCTGCTGTGGCGGCCGTTCCTGCTCAATCCCGATCTGCCGACCGAGGGGATCGACCGCCGGCTTTATCTCGACCGCAAGTTCGGCGGCCCGGCCCGGGCCCAGCGCATCCACGCCGCCGTCGCCACCGCCGGACTGGCCGAGGGGATCACCTTCGCCTTCGACCGGATCCAACGCACCCCCAACACCCTCAACGCCCACCGCCTGATCCGCTATGCCACCACGATCGGCCGCGACGGCGAGGCGGTCGAAGCGATCTACGCCGCCTATTTCTGCGCGGGGCGCGACATCGGCGACATCGCGGTGCTGGCCGAGATCGGCGCCGGGCTCGGCCTCGACCGCCAGGCGCTGTACGACCATCTCGCCTCCGAGGTCGACCTCGCCGCGGTGCTGGCCGACAACGCCCGCGCCCACCGCCTGGGCGTCAACGGCGTGCCCTGCCTGATCCTCGACGGCCAATACGCCCTGGCCGGCGCCCAGGAGCCCGATATCCTGCTCCGCCTGATCGACATCGTCCGCGAGGCCGAAGCCGAGGCGACCTTCAGCTAAGAAAAATCGCCCGCCCCGTGCTCAGGCCAGCGCCGCCGCCAGCGCCTCGACCGAGGCCTGCCACAGCGACGCGAGATCGGCCGCCAGGGCGGCGACGGCGACGGCATCGCCCCGGCGGGCGGCGGCCTCGAGATCGCGGCAGCGTTCCGACAGCGGGCGCAGATGCAGACTGGCGGCCGCGCCGGCGAGACGATGCGCGGTGCCGCCGGCCTCGGCCAGGGCGCCGCTGGCGACCAGCCCGAGCAGGCGCTCGAGATCGGCGCCGGCGCTGCGACGGAACAGCGCCAGCAACCCGTTCATCCGCTCGGCGCCGAGATCGTGGCGATCAACGGCGAGGTCGGCCAGCGCCACCAGCGGCGGCGGCAGCGGCGGGCCGGATCCGGCCAGCAGGCGCAGCACGTCCTCGACCCGGAACGGCTTGGCCAGGATGCCGGCCAGACCGGCGGCGCGGCTCTGTTCGGCCGCCTCGGCCTGGGCATGGGCGGTCAGCAGGTAGAGCGGCGGCGCGGCGCCGGGCAAGGCGCGGATCGCCCGCGCGGCGGCGAGGCCGTCGAGCCCCGGCATCCGCCAGTCGAGCAGGACCAGATCGAACCGGCCGGCGGCGGCGGCGGCCACCGCCGCCTCGCCGTCGGCGACGGCGGTGACCTGATGGCCGCGCCGTTCCAGCAGGCCGGCGGCGACGGCGCGGTTGACCGGGTTGTCGTCGGCCAGCAGGATCCGCCGCGACGGCCCCGGGCAGGGCGGCGGCGGCACCGGCGGTTCCTCGGGACCGCAGGCCTCGGGCAGCGGCAGCTCGACCCGGAAGCGGCTGCCCTGGCCGGGGCTGCTGTCATAGCCGATCTCGCCGCCCATCAGCCGGCACAGCCGGCGACAGATGGCGAGGCCGAGCCCGGCACCGCCGCGCCGCCGGGTCGCCCCGCCGCCCCCCTGCCAGAATTCCTCGAACAGGGCCGGCCCGACCTCGGGCGGGATGCCGATGCCGGTATCGCCGACCACGAAGCCCAGCCGCTCGCCCCCCGCCGGCTCGACCGTCAGGGTCACCGCGCCCTGGTCGGTGAATTTGATCGCGTTGCCGACCAGATTGAACAGGATCTGGCGCAGCCGCAGCCGGTCGCCGCGCACCCGGCGCGGGCAGTCCCGCCCCAGCCGGCAGGTCAGCGCCAGCCCCTTGTCGGCGGCGCGCGGCGCCAGCACCAGCCGCACCTCCTCGACCGTGGCGGCCAGCTCGAACACCTCGGATTCGAGGGTCAGCGCCTCGGCGTCGAGCCGGGCGAAATCGAGCAGGTCGTTGACCAGCCCGAGCAGCAGTTCGCCCGCCGACAGCAGGGTATCGACATGGGCGCGCTGGCCGGTGGCGAGCGGTGTCTCGAGCAGCAGACGGGCCATCCCCAGCACCCCGTTGAGCGGGGTGCGGATCTCGTGGCCCATCATCGCCAGGAACACCGACTTGGCCCGCGCCGCCTGCTCGGCGGCGTCGCGGGCCTCGCGCAATGCCGCCTCGGTCGCCTTGCGCTCGATCGCATAGCGCACCACCCGCGACAGGATCGCCCCGTCGCCGCTGCCCTTGACCAGATAATCCTGGGCGCCGCGCCGCACCGCATCGAGGGCGAGGGATTCGTCATCCTGCCCGGTCAGCACCACCACCGGCACCGCCGGCGCCGCCCGGGTCAACCCGTCGAGGGTGGCGATGCCGCAGGAATCCGGCAGGCCGAGATCGGCCAGCACCACGTCGAACCCCTCCGGCGCGGCCGCCAGCGCCGCCACCGCCGCCGCCAGCCGGTCGGCCACCGTCACCTCGAACCCATCGGGCCGGGTCCGCCGCAGCAGCCGGGTTACCAGCGCCGCGTCGGCCGGGTCGTCCTCGACCAGCAACGCCCGCAGCCGGTCGCCGTCGCTTCCCCGGGTCATGCCCCCTCCCGCGATGATCGCCTTCCTATTTTACACTGTCGGAAAACCGCCCGGACGGCAACAAATCAGGCGGGCTGCCGCCCCGCGCGCCTCGCGCGCAAACATACGCTTCCAGGCGGGCTGCCGCCCTGCGCGCCTCGCGCGCAAACATACGCTTCCAGGCGGGCTGCCGCCCGCCGGCCCGCGGGGGGGGGGG
>JBDLVO010000055.1:0-3601 GCA_039804805.1 Pseudomonadota bacterium | reverse complement strand
GACCCGGGCGGTGATCGAACTGGCCGCCTTTTCCCCGTTTTCCGAGCTGCACCGCGCCCTGATCGAGGCGGCGCTGCCGGTGGTGGCGCTGACCCTCGAAGTGCTGGAGCGCGGCCTGCTCGGCCAGCGCCTGCTGGAGGAATCCCGCCAGCAGGCCGAGGAACTGCGTCTGTCGCAGGAGGAACTGCAATCCCAGAGCGAGGAACTGCGCGTCGCCAACCGCCAATTGTCGGAGCAGCGGCGCGAGCTGGAACAGGCTCGCTGCCGCGCCGACCAGCGCGCCGACGATTTCGCCGCCGCCAGCCGGTTCAAATCGGAATTCCTCGCCAACATGAGCCACGAACTGCGCACCCCGCTCAACAGCCTGCTGATCCTGTCGCACGGCCTCAGCGAGAACGCCGAGGGCACCCTGACCCCCGACCAGATCGAATCCGCCCGGGTGATCCATGACAGCGGCACCCACCTGCTCGGGATGATCAACGATATCCTCGATCTGTCGAAGGTCGAGGCCGGCAAGCTCGAACTGGTCGAGACCAGCGTGCGCCCGGCCGAGATCGCCGCCGCGATCCGCCGCACCTTCGCCCCGATCGCCGGGCAGAAACGGCTTTACTTCACCATCACCTGCGCTCCCGAGGTGCCGGCCGCGTTCGGCGGCGATCCCGGCCGGCTCGAACAGATCATCACCAATCTGGTCGCCAACGCCTGCAAATTCACCGCCGAGGGGGGCGTGACGGTGCGGCTGACCGCGCTGCCGCCCTGCGGCGAGGCGGGGGAGGGACCGCTCGGCCGGCTGCGGGTCGAGGTGGCCGATACCGGCATCGGCATCGCCCCCGACAAGCGCGACCGCATCTTCGAGGCGTTCGAACAGGCCGACGGCTCGATCGGGCGCCAGTACGGCGGCACCGGGCTCGGCCTGTCGATCGCCCGCCACCTCACCGATCTGATGGGCGGCACCCTGACCGCCGACAGCGAGGAAGGGCGGGGCAGCACCTTCACCCTGTCCTTGCCGCTGCGCCCGCCGCCGGCGGCCGACGCCACGGCGCCGCCATCCGCCGCCGCGCTGGCCGACCCGCCGCTGCCGCTGCCGCCCGCCGCCGGGGCGGGGGCGACGGTGCTGATCGTCGAGGACGACGACGATTTCGCCGCGGTGCTGTGCGATCTGGCCCAGCGGCGCGGGCTCAATCCGGTGCGGGCCGGCGACGGGGTCGAGGGGCTGGGGCTGGCCCGTCACCTGCGTCCGGCCGGGATCCTGCTCGATGTCGGCCTGCCCGGGCTCGATGGCTGGGCGGTGATGGAGGCGTTGCGCCACGACCCGCAGACCCGGGCGATTCCGGTCCATTTCCTCTCCGGCAGCCCCGAGGTCCAGCGCGGGCTGGCGGCCGGGGCGGTCGGCTTCCTGACCAAGCCGGTCGAGCGCGCCCAGCTCGACCGGGTGTTCGCCCGGCTCGGCCTCGACGGTCCGGGCGAGCGGCGGCGGGTGCTGGTGGTCGATGACGACGCCGCCTTCCGGCTGGCGGTGCGGCCGCTGGTCGAAAGCGACCGGGTCGAGGTGCGCGAGGCCGCCACCGCCGGCGAGGCGCTCGACCTGCTCGGGCGCGAGCGGTTCGACTGCCTGATCCTCGACCTGATCCTGCCCGATTTCAGCGGATTCGACCTGCTCGACCGCGCCCGCGACGCCGGGGTGGCGCTGCCGCCGGTGGTGGTCCATTCCGGGATGGAGCTGACCTTCGATCAGACCCTGCGCCTTCGGGCCTACACCGACAGCATCGTGGTCAAGGGCAGCCGCTCGCCCGAGCGGCTGGTCGACGAGGTGGCGCTGTTCCTGCACAGCGTCCAGGCCGAGCCGCCGGCCGAGCCGGCCCCGGTACGCGAGGCGCTGTTCGTCGATCGCAGCGTGCTGGTGGTCGATGACGACATGCGCAACGCCTTCGCCCTGTCCAAGCTGCTGCGCGGGCGCGGCTTCGGGGTCGAGATCGCCGAGGACGGCGCCCGCGCCCTGGCCCGGCTCGACCAGGGGCCGGGCTTCGATCTGGTGCTGATGGACATCATGATGCCGGGGATGGACGGCTATGCCGCCATCGCCGAGATCCGCCGCCGCCCCGGCCTGGCCGAGCTGCCGATCCTGGCCCTGACCGCCAAGGCGATGCCGGGTGACCGCGAGCACTGCCTCGCCGCCGGGGCCAACGACCATCTGGCCAAGCCGATCGACATCGACCGCCTGTTCGCCCTGATCCGGCGCTGGCTGCCCCCGCGCGGGGAGGCGCCGGCGCCATGACCCCGGACGAGGTGGCCGAGATCGAGATCGGGCTGGTGCTGGAGGCGCTGTGGGCCCGCCACGGCTACGATTTCCGCCATTACGCCCGGTCTTCGCTCAAACGAAGGCTGACCGCGTTGGGCGATGCGTTCGGCCAGGGCAGCATTTCCGGCCTGATCCCCCGCCTGCTCCATCAGCCCGGCTTCCTGTCCGAGGTGCTGGCCAGCCTGTCGGTGCCGGTGACCGCGCTGTTCCGCGACCCGGCGGCACTGGCGGCGCTGCGGCGCGAGGTGATGCCCCGGCTGGCTTCCTACCCCCATCTGTCGCTATGGCTGGCCGGCTGCGCCTCGGGCGAGGAGGCCTATTCGCTGGCGGTGCTGCTGTGCGAGGAGGGGTTGCTGGCCCGCAGCCGGATCTTCGCCACCGACATCAACGACCGCGCCCTGGCCCAGGCCGAGGAGGGGATCTATCCGCTGGCCCGGGTCGAGGCGGCCGAGGCCGATTACCGCGCCGCCGGGGGGCGGGCGCGGCTGGCCGACCATCTTCACGTCGCCTATGGCTATGCCCGCTTCCACGAGGCGCTGCGGGGGCGGATCGTGTTCGCCCACCACAATCTGGTCTCGGACGGGGTGTTCTGCGAGGCGCATCTGATCCTCTGCCGCAACGTGCTGATCTATTTCGACGGCGCGTTGCAGGGGCGGGTGCTCGGGCTGTTCGACGAGGCCCTGGTCCGTGACGGCTTCCTCTGCCTCGGCAGCAACGAATCGCTGCGGGCGGCGCCGGAGGCGACCCGGTTTCGCCCGTTCGATCCCGCCGCCCGTCTGTTCATCAAAAAGGAGGCCGTCCGGTGAAGATTTCCGTGCCCCCCGCATCCCCCGAACCGGCGCCGCCCGTCCCCGCTTCCCGGCCCGCGCCGCTGCCGACCCCGGGCGAGGAGGGAACGGCCCCCCGGCCGGAGCGGTGCGGCGGTGGCGGTCCCGCCCCGCCGCCGCGCCTGCCCCGGCCCAAGCTGCTGATCGTCGACGACCAGCCGGCCAACCTGATCGCCCTCAAGCATCTGCTGGCCAAGGTCGATGCCGAGGTGATCCCGGCCGCCTCGGGCAACGAGGCGCTGAAACTGACCCTCAACCACGATTTCGCCCTGGCGCTGCTCGACGTGCAGATGCCCGAGATCGACGGGTTCGAGGTGGCCGAACTGCTGCGCGGCGAGGAGCGCACCCGCGACCTGCCGATCATCTTCCTCACCGCCGCCCATCGCGACGCCGACCACCGCAGCCGGGGCTATGGCGCCGGCGCGGTCGATTACCTCGAAAAGCCGATCGACGAGCCGGTGCTGCTGGCCAAGGT